>JAITQT010000141.1 GCA_031288745.1 Deltaproteobacteria bacterium | reverse complement strand
ATTTAGTATCACCAGCTAAAGCTGAGGGTAGGCACTAAGAGGTAGAATTAATGTCAGCGGTTTATTGGTGTTAATTTTCCTCACAATTCTAGGGCAAGTTACATCTTGCAAGGTTAATTACCAAATTTGGTAACAAGGAAACTCTTCCACTTTCTTGAATTATTGCAACTCTTATCTACGCTAAAAAAAGGGGAATTTAGGTTTTATAAATTTAATAGCAGAAAATCACTCGGCTTTAGCCTAGGGGATAAATGCGTCTAGTAAATTCGTAGTATTATAAAGCAATTAAATGGTAAAAGGCTTTTTACTGCCCTTCCTGGCTTTGCAGGTTTTAAGGAACCCTCTTACTGTCGCCGGACTATTCAGCCTCAAATCAAGGGCGGCCCATTGAACTGTAAAAATAAATCAATATAGATTAAAACCTTGGTTATTCACTGGTAAGGCCCATCTGGTCGCTTTTATCACAACAAGATTTGAGACTTATTCTAGATAATGTTAAATATGATTTTTTAGCTTTTCAAGCCCAGATGATAAGCACCGCTCCTACCGCCTAAGAGCTTTTAACTTATCGTGACAGATAGGCGGAATCTGAGGCGACAGTTCCGAGTATCCTGACATTATTAGCGTAGCTTATTTTTTATAAACTTAGTTTGGTGGCCTATCCGACTTCCATGAAGCCGGTACCCTTTAGGGTAGCTTTAGTTCACATCCCTTTCATTTGATCTTAATAATTATAACATAATTCAACTTGAGGGTTTTTTATTTTTTTCGCCTTAAAGGCTTAAACTTCGAGCTTTGATAGCCCCAAGACTCGATTACTTTGGACATAACTATCAAAACCGCCTATAATCTAAGTCTTTAGTTTTAACCACCAGTCTAGGCGCAAAATGGCCAAGTTATAATTTTTTTATTTTTATCAAAAAAAAATGGTTTTTTATGAAATTTATCTTTATTTTATTATCTTATTCTTTTTTCTTACTCTTTCAAAACCAATCAGCCCTAGCTGACCCGGCTATAGAGGGCCCCGATCGTTTTAGCCTAACCATCCTGCACCTAAACGACGTCCACGGTCATTACTCTGGTTTTAACGTAGAAAACGGATTTTGCCTAAAAGCCATCTGCCCAGGAGGCTGGGGTGGAAGCGTACGCCTTAACAGAATAATTAAGGCTTATAGAGCTTTACAACCCAATCTATTACTTTTAAACGCCGGAGACGACTTTTCCGGCTCTATATTTTGGAAGTTTTTTAAAGAAAAACCTGCCCTCTTAGTCTTAAATAGCCTTGGCTACGACGCCTTTACCCTCGGCAATCATGAATTTGACGGCGGCTTTGATCTTTTTGTTTATTTCGTCAAAGAGCTAAAGACCCCAGTCGTTTCGGCTAACTTTAACTTAACCGCCCCCGTTAAAGATTTAAACTTAAAGCCTTACGTCATAATTCAACGTTCAGGACGCAAAATAGGGATTATTGGTCTTACATCCGCTCGCCTACCAGAGGGCTTTGGAGCTTCATTTTCAGAAGAAATGGAAGCCTTAAAACGCGCAGTTCAAAGTCTAACCCAAGAAGGGGCGAACATTATCATAGCTCTGACCCACCTGGGCTTAAAAACCGATTTGGAGCTGGCCTCAAAAGTAGAAGGGTTGGACCTGGTGGTGGGCGGAGATAGCCACAGCTATTTGGGAACCGGCCGGACTGACGATGTTGGGCCCTACCCCATAATCGTCTCATCGCCCTCGGGCCGTCAAGTCCTCGTGGTGACCAGTGGCTTTGGGGGAAGATATTTGGGACGCTTAATAGTTGATTTTGACCAGCAGGGGCAAGCTCTGGGCTGGTACGGCGAGAGCGTGGCTATCACTGACGAAAACGTCGTAAAGCTCGCCGCCCCAGAAGCTGACGAAGCTTTAGTCAAAGGCCTAGAAAAATTTTCTAAGCCCTTGGAAGCCCAATTAGGGAGAGTCTTAGGCCAAATAAAAATTAACGGCCAGCCAGGCCCCTTTACTAACCAAATCAATTGCCGCCAAGGCGAATGCTTATCGGCTAATCTAGCCACCGACGCTATGCGCTCAGCCTTACCATCAAATCTTCCACGCCTAGCGATTATCAATTCCGGGGCCATTCGCGGGGACATTCCCTATAACGGAGAAATTACCAAGGCCGACTTACTGACCATTTTGCCCTTTGATAATAAACTAGCCCAAGCCACAATTACGGGCGAGACTTTACTTAAAATTTTAGCTAACTCCGTCTCCAAATTGGGTTCTAGCAAGGGGGCAAGACTTCTCCAGGTCTCAGGCTTAAAATATATCGTGGCTATGAAAGACGAAGATTACTTCGTAACTTCGGTTAAAATTCTATCGGCCGAAAAATGGCTCGATCTCGATCTTAAGGCCTACTATGATTTAACAACAGTCGATTACCTTAGCCAAGGTGGAGACGGCTATACGGTTTTAAAAGATCTCAATTGGAGATATTCGGAGACTTCCCTAACCGAGGCAGTTGAGCATTACCTAAGCCTAGGGCCAGCGATGGTCTCAATGGGCGATCGGGTCAACTACCCACTCTCTAAAGAGAAAGGCTTGTAATAGCCCAGGTTAACCAGGATAAGATTTAGAGTATGGAGGAGTTAGAACTTAAGCCATCAATAATTTAGCCTTTCAGGCCTGATTGGACCCCTTAAGTGAATCAACCTCTACCAGCGAAGATATTAAAAAAATTGGAGGCGAAAATGGAAACTCATTTCGATCTTGTGTATAGTAAGTGTCTTACCAAAGTTCAACCTAAACCGAGCTAAGATCTCTAAAACCCGCATTCAGGGCGCTGCCTATGATCGGTCATCTATCCGAGGTCCTAAACTGGCTTAGGAATCGAAAGTTACGGCTACTAGGGGTCCGGTGTGCCACTGACCAACGAGAATTAATGTGTCCGTTCACAAATGTGAATGCTTAAGGGCCAGATCACAAGAGAGAACGCTGCGGTGCCAAGCCTATTGAAAGGGACAACACATCCCGCAGCAATGTAGCCCCCTATAGGAGCTTAGTAATTTTAACACTAACACTACAATGTACCATATTCCAATTTAACTATTGACGCTCCGTGGTTTATCATATTTGGTGGGGAATTATCCTTTTCAATTTTCAGCCTAATAACCGCCTGAGTTTTTGGCTTTCCCGATTTACGGTTCGAGGGAGCGTCTCCGCTCCAGTCGTTTTTTTGCGCATTTTTTTCTTTTGACATTTACTCTCAAATGGTTTCCCCTTCACTGAGATGGATAAATTAAACCTGCCCTTTTGAGAAGACGAAATTGGAGTATTGATACGACAAGACCGCGCTTGAGGGTGACCTCGGCGATTTCACCGGGGCAAGTCCGACTCCATGGGGTAACGAGGTCGTGTTCCACGGGAACGTGGAGCCAGTTTAGGTCAAAGTCCTGGGCGAGCGGTTCGTCAAAGTCTTTTGGCTCAACCTTGACCGCTTGCCCGACGAGAGAAAGGAGCGCCAGTCTATGATCAACGGCATGC
>JAITQT010000486.1 GCA_031288745.1 Deltaproteobacteria bacterium | reverse complement strand
AATACCTAATGATATTCCCATAAATTGACTTTTTACTACAACCTGTTTAGCAAATATCATGCCAAATCGTTCCAAAAAATTGGTGCCCCGGGTGGGAATAAAGACCGGGAAATAAGGTTTAGGTATTAAGGATTAATCCAAAACAAACAGAAGCTAAGTATTTGGTGGAAGCGCTCAAAGATAAAGTATACCAAAATGGCTCACTTCGCTCAGGGAAAAGTGATCCACTAAAATGCTATTTTTTTTGGAGCAGCCTATGAACATAAAAAATTAATGTCTAATATTCTATAATTTATTGATATTAAAGCTTTATAGCTAAGATATTTATAGTAACTATATAAGTATTAGTATATTTATTATGTTATCGGGCTAAACAAATCTTAAGATCAGCTGGGTTAAAAATGACCTCCTTTTCGGGCTTTAGGCCAGAGGCTTAAGGCTAAGAGCGATGACGTTTGGAAAATTGGATTCATGTTACAATATTAAAGGAGGGAATGTAACGTAACAATTTCTGTTACGAAATAAGGTAACGGAAATGTTACTTACGTATCTAGAGGGTTTTACTGAAATAAAAAAAATAATTGACAATCTTTTTTAAATTTGTTACCGTAACTAAAGTAATTGTTTGGGGCGTAACGTAATGCTCCTGATTTTGTTACAAAGGGAGGTCACCTTATGCCAAAAAAAGCGACTGTAACTTTAGACATTGTGGCCCAAGCCTGCCAGAGCCTTAAGAGCGAGGGTGTGGCGGTGACCGTTCGAGCGGTCAGGGAAAAATTGGGCAGGGGCTCTTTTGCTACCATACAGCCATTAATTAAGCGCCTCTTAAACCAACAAGCCCAGGCTACCCCTCCGTTAGATGACAAAATAAAGCCTATCGTTTCGGCAGCGGCTGAAATGGCTAGACTAGCCGCTAAAGAGGCTAGGGAAGGTTTAGAAAATGAAATCGAAAAGCTCACTAAAAATCTAAGCCAAGCCGACGCCTTAATTAAAAATCTAGAGGAGGAAAAGTCGCTCTGTGAGTTAAGATTAGCCCAAACCATTAGAGAGCTTGATGGCCTTAAGATTAAGCTAGAGACGCTCTTAAGCGAGTTAGAAGCAACTAAGGCGCACGCTAGCTTAAGGGCTAAGGAAAACGAAGAGCTTAGGGGGGAGCTTTTAAAGCTTAAAGTGCGTGAGGAAGATTTTCATGCGGCTAGAAAAGAAGCTAATGAGGCTTTGGAGAGAGCCGCTCGTTTGGAGGGCCGAATTATGCAAATGGAAGAGGGCTCAAGAAAAAATATTAAAGCGCCTAAGCCCTCTCCTCTCCCCGTCAATAACAATGAAAGAGCGGTTCGGAGCCCTCGCCGGAGCCGCAAATGGGCGGACGGTCGCAAAAAAAATAGGCGGGATTAAAATTATTAGGTGTGCGTTCACAAATGTGAACGTTTAAGGGCCCGTTCACAAGAGAGAACGCTGCGGTGCCAAGCCTATTGAAAGGGACGACACATCTCGCAGCAATGTAGCCCCCTATAGGAGCTTAGTAATTTTAACATTAAACAAAGTTAAAATATATGGTTGGATTAGAGAGCTAAGTAGAAAAGTTAAAAGAACTAATGTTAAGAACTTAAGGGTGATCGAAGCGCAAAAACCCCTTAAAAGCAATGTAGTCTAAAAAATTAATTAAGAATAAGGCCCTGTTACAAATTTAAGGACTGATAAAGGTGACTTTTTGCGCTTCGATCAAGGGTATGCTAAAACTTAATTACAACTCGAAAGTCGCTACCAGCCGCAACGTGGGGAAAAAAAGACTTGGTGAACGGTTACATTATTAGTAAGCTCAGCTTCTTTACCCTCTCAATATTTTAGGTCTTTTTATCTAGAAACTGGCTATATCTTAAGGCTCAAAAAGAGTATCTCGTTCTTTTTTAGGTAACCGAAATTAGGCTTTCCTGACGGTGATAAGATCAATTTCAGGCCAGGCGAAGAGCCTAAAAGGTATGCCCACCGAGCCTAGCCCTTGGCTGACGTTAAGCCAGGCTGAGTGTTCTTTATATAATCCGTGGGTGTATTTATAAAATAAGCTAGCTACGTTGACTTCTGGAGCCCAAGGTACCCTATACTGGCCGCCGTGGGTGTGCCCGGCCAAAAAGAGGTCAAAACCCATTTGGCTGGCCTGGCGGTAACCTTCCGGGCGGTGATTTAAAAGGATGTTAAAATCGCCTTCTCGCCGGTTAGGTCCTTGAACTTTAGAAAAATTGAGTACATCTGGGTCCTGATCGATGCTATTGGAAGAAATAAACGCTCTGCGCCTTAATTTCATCCCACTGAGCGAATCGTTTAGGCCCACTAAAGTAATCGGGGCCTTTTCCAGAAGCGTTCTTTGGTCGCGCAATAAGGTTAGACCATGGCCGTTGAGGATATTGGCCACGCCAGCGGCCCCGCTATAGTAGTCGTGATTACCCAAAATGCCGTAAACGCCAAGAGGGGTCTCGCTTAGAACTTTTAAAGGCTCTATGAAGAGGGCGGCGTTTTCAAAATGGCGATCCACTAGATCTCCGGTAAAGACCACTAGATCTGGCTTTTGGGCCCTTAACGTTTCCAAGGCGCGAAATAAATCGTCTTGACTGGTCCATAACCCTATGTGAACGTCGGTTACTTGACCGATGGTTAGACCGTTAAGGGCGCTAGGTAGCTCTGAGTAGATAACGGTTCTTTGGGCTATGCTCGGCTTTAGACTTTGGCGGACAACGCCGTAGCCGGAAAAACCTGTGGCGGTTAAGAGACCAACTGCCCCCGCCCGCTTAAGAAATTGGCGCCGGCTTGGATCATAGGCCAGATTTAGCTCTTGGGTAAATTTGGCTTTAAGCCCCCTACCCTTGTCTTGCACCTTTTCATTTTCTTTAATGGCCTCTGGCCCTTTTTTCTTTTTTGTGGCTACGGGATGATTAGAGCGTCTGATAAAAAGGAATTCAAAAAGTCTAACTCCCGAGGCTAAAAGACAGAATGCGGCCGCAGCTGTTAAAATTAAAATCGAAATTATTTGCCAACTGATTAACGGGCGGGTTAGCGGTATCAAGGAATACAAGGGTATATTGTAATACAAAATTAATGATATAGAAACTATAGATAGTAAATTAATAATACAAAATGAAAGTATAATTATAATTTTAATTTTTTTAGAATCAAAATATCTAAGCCAAAGTCTAAGGGTGATAAATTGACAAATAGGTGCGATTAAAAAAAAAGAACCCAGCGATTAGTATTAAGAAAAAATAAAATAGGGTACATAATTAATAGCTATCTCGTAATATATTTAAAGGCAATAGTTAGGCCTTTCAAACAATTAGGGCTTAGTTTTGATCGCTATTACCGCACGAATCAGCTGTCGGCTTTTTCAATAAGAGCACATAGCTTGCGACCTAACGATTCCTCTAGCGATAACTCTATCGTGGCTGGGAACGTCTCTAAGGCCAGACGGATAACGGGGCCTAGAGCACCTCACCCACCCCAGTGGGATAGTCCGATTTGGTCTATCCACTCACCAAATCTTTTTTTCCCACGTTGCGGCTGGTAGTGACTTTCGAGTTGTAATTAAGTATTAGCCTCCCCTTAAGTTCTTAACATTAGTTCTTTTAACGTTTCTACTTAGCTCTCTGCTCCAACCATATATTTTAACTTTGTTTAATGTTAAAATTACTAAGCTCCTATAGGGGGCTACATTGTTGCGGTACGTGTCTTCCCTTTCAATAGGCTTGGCCCCGCAACGTTCTCTTTTGTGAACGGGCCCTTAAACGTTCACATTGGTGAACGGACACTTAAACACAGAATATTATATTAAAAAAATAGACCAATTTAGTTATATCAGCGTAGAATAAATCTGACTGAAGTAGCTTTTAGAAATCGTCTATTTCTAGCGTAGATTTTTTAAAGAAAAAAAATACGCTAGAAGCTAATACATAATGGCCAGGAGATGTTTTTAACAATAACTTTAAATAAATAAATATTAAATATTGTTTAGTAATGCTAAATATATAAAAGTAAAACTTTAAATTTTATCTTATTTTATTTTTAAACTATCAAAGAATTTAGCGCAG
>JAITQT010000043.1 GCA_031288745.1 Deltaproteobacteria bacterium | reverse complement strand
GGGCATCAAAGCTATCCGCCCCCCGTCAAAGGCCATGGGGGTCAGGTTAGCATTGGCTTCTCCTGCGGCCTTGGCTGCCATGTAAATATTTGAGGTTGCGGCCAATGGCCCTCTGGCGTCAACTTGTGGGGCAACCTGGGCAGCTAAACGCGCCCCAGCTAAGGCCTCAGCCCCAATGACAGGCCCTTGTTCTAAATTCGGGGCGGCCGGTGGTTCGTTGATAGCCGGGGGGGGACCGTGATGGGCAGCTTCAGCGGCATTACCAACCGGCTCATCGTAATTTATCTGGGCTAGAAGCGGTTGATTAAGTGGATGGATTTCCGTCATTTTGTTTTCTCCTTAATTAGGATATTACTAGTTAATAGAGTGTAACTTATATAAATACTTTATAAATATTATTTTAACTAAAATAGCTTAAATTAAAATCTTATTTAGGTAAGAAAATTTAGACTCAACTAAGCTAGGTCTCTTAAGCTCGCCAAGGAGGTTAGAGAGGGTTAAGGTCTCTAGTCAAGATAATTGGTACCAACTTGGTCTTTTTAAGCCCTTGATAGGTCTTAATTTTTTAGGTCGCTTAATTGGCCCTTATCTTAGTTCTGTTAATCAGAGAGCCAAGATGGACCTTTTAACCTCAGCTTAACTTAATGGCCAACATTTGGAACATTAGCCGATAATCTTAATTAGGATTAATGTTCAACGTGACGCAGTATTTATGCAAATGGGATGCCAGCTCGAAATCTAGCTAGAATCATGGAGTTAAAGAAGGGCGTAAAGGGAGGGAGGATTAGATTTTAGTTCTAATTAGGCCTATTAAAAGTTTTTTAGCCTCTAGAGCCAGGGACTCTCTAGTACCTACAAAGTTGGTACCTTAAAGCCCACTACCAGTAAGTTGTAAGGGCCCGAGAAAAGTTTAGGTCACCGCTTTGGTGATTTGGCTAACCACTTCCGAGCGGGCGACCACGGCTAAGGTATCTTCCGCTTCTATAACTGTATCACCTCTAGGGATAATGGCCTCGCCATCTCTAAGTATGGCCCCGATAATAGAGCCGGAGGGGATTTTTAAATTTTGAAGGGAGCAGCCGACCATTTTTGAGGTCAGCGGTACCACTATCTCGACTACCTCGGCGTCTTCGTTTTGTAAAGTGGCTACAGTAACCACTAAGCCCTTGCGGACGTATTTTAATATAGCTGAAGTAGCGGCTACTCTTGCTGAAACTAACGATTCTAGCCCAATTGCCGAGACCAAAGGCACGTAACTAAAGCGGTTAACTCTAGTAATAGTGTTAGCCGCACCCAAGCGCTTAGCCAAAAGGCAGGAGACCATGTTTTTTTCATCGTCGGTACCCACAGCGATAAAAACGTCGCAATCGTTAATACCCTCGTCTTCCAAAAGGCCTTGATCGGTCGCATCGCCTTGTAAGACTATGGTTTTGGCCAGTTCTTGGCTTAAATACTCGCACCTTTCTTGATTTTGTTCGACCAACTTAACCGTTAGATTGCGCTCCTCAAGGCGCCTAGCCAGCCCTAGCCCCACCTCCCCTCCCCCCATGATAAAGACGGTTGAAGCTGGACGAAATTCTAGCTCGAAAAATTTCCCTAAATCGGTTAGGTGGGCTGGAGTGGCGGCTAGATATAGTAGATCTTTAGCTCTTAACACCGTGGCCCCGGTTGGAATTAAGACCTGGTGCTGACGGTAGATAGCCACCACCAATAAGACGCTCCCTTCGGTCCGAGGAAGGACTTCGGCTAGAGTCTTACCCACGGCCCTATGGTTTTTAGCTAAACGAACGCCCACGAATTTAAGCTTACCGTCGGCCACGTCGATAACGTCGACCGCCCCGGGTAAAGACAAAAAATCGAGGATAGTATCGACCGTTAGTCCAGTGGGATCTACTAAATAGTTGAGTCCCAGGCCTTCGGTTAGACTATCCTCGATTAAGGTTTTATATAAAAGTGGATCGCGGACCCTAGCGGCCCGGCGAACGTCCGGGGCTAGGAGCCTAGCTAGGCTACAAGAAAGGATATTACTTTCATCGCTTGAAGTGACGGCCACAAAGATATCGGCTTCTTCTATACCGGCTTTTTTTAAGATCAAAGGGTTAGAAGCTGAGCCTTGGAGGCATTGAACGTCGATGAGATCGGCTATAGCCGTAAGCCTAACGGGGTTATTTTCAATTAAGACCACGTCGGCTTTTTCTTTAGAGAGTTTGTCGGCGATATTAAAGCCAACTTCGCCGGCACCGGCCACGATCACTTTCATAAATTCACATAAAATGACTTGAGGCGGCCGTGCGCCGTAAAAGAGAGAACTATAGATACGAAATCAAGGCCAAGCTTGATGGTGTATTTTATAAAAAAGTTTAAATAAATATATAATTATATATAATTTATTAGTTAATCGTCGTTATCGTCAAACTGGACCATCCGCTTAGCAATGGCCTCTTCGATGGTCAGGCCTAAGGCGGAGATAATTTTTTTAAGGGTAAAATACTTTACAGGTTGGCTTCTTTCCACTCTAACTAGGGTCTTAAAAGCGATATCGGACTGGTTGGAGAGCTCGGAAATGTTAAGAAGGCGGCTTTCTCTAGCCTTCCTAAATAGTTCGCCGTTAATTTTCATAGTGAATCCTCAATTCGTCTAAATTTTCTACCCTCCAAAGGAGAGTTACACCAACCGGCCCGAACGTAATTTTAGGCCAAACTTTCGCCCTCCCCAACAGGGGGCGGTCGGAAAAAGGTCGCGAAAACTAAACGGACCGTAAAACTTAGAAAAAATTATGAAAAAACTCCTTAGGCTAAAAGCTTTCAGGAGGATTTTTGATTTTTATCTTTAAGAAACCTTACTCCCAACGGGAACTTCAGAGCTAACTGTAAGTAAAGCTAAATGCCCTTGAGCGCTTGAAGCTAACACCATGCCCTTGGATTCTATGCCCATTAATTTAACTGGGGCCAAATTAGTGGCCGCAATGACTAAGAGTCCAATGAGATTGTCAGGGGAGTAAAATTGGCCGATACCGGCTACCACCGTTCGCTCTTCAAGGCCAAGTGAGAGAGTAAGTTTAATTAATTTATCGCTTTTTTTTATTTTTTCAGCTTTAATTATCTTAGCAACTCTTAGATCTATTTTTTTAAAATCTTCAAAGCTAATTTGAGAAGTTAAGGCATCTGTTGCCCCATTATATTCTTCTTGGCCTTTGGAAGACTCGATGGTTGGCTCTTGAGCTTCGATTCTGGGGAAAAAAGCCGAGCCGACTTCAAGGGTCTTAGGGTCCTTGAAGCTAGAAGAGGGCATAAATTTAATAGCCTTTGATAGTTTGATTTGACTATGATCAAGACCCAGCCTACGCCAAATGGCCTCGCCCGTTAGAGGCATAACCGGCCAAATTAAGGCCCCTATGAGGGCTAGAGCATCTAATAAGCGCTTTAACACCGCTTTTAAACGCTCTTTTTTAAGGGGATCTTTGGCTAAGAGCCAAGGGGCCTCTTCGTCAATAGTTTTATTTAGTAAGCCAATCCATTCCCAGACCGCTTGTAAGGCCCCTCGAGGATCGACCGCCTCAAAGGCCTTTTGGTAATCTTCGATTAATTTTTCTATTCTTTGGCCCCAACTTTGGTCGTCGCTTTGGGCCTCTAGCTCTTCAAATCCCCCTAAATATGGGGAGAATTTTTGGACCATGGTTAAAGATCTTTGCCAGAGGTTTCCCAAATCATTGGCCAAATCGCTATTAAAACGGCCCACTAGCCTATCTTCGGAAAAGTCGGAGTCTAAGCCAAAATTCATTTCTCGCATCAAAAAATAGCGAAAGGCCTCACTACCGTATTTATCAGCCATAGTTAAGGCCTCGACCACGTTACCTACGCTTTTGCTCATTTTAGAGGCCCCAATTCGCCAATAACCGTGAACATTTAAATGCTTATAAATATCGACTCCCGCGCTCTTTAGCATGGTGGGCCAAAAAATAGCGTGGGGCTTTAAGATGTCTTTGGCAATAGTGTGATGGGCCGCAGGCCAGAATTTGGCAAATAACTGCCCGTCCGGCCAGCCTAAGGCGGAAATATAATTGATGAGCGCGTCAAACCAGACGTAAGTGACAAAATTATTATCAAAGGGCAGATCAATACCCCATATCAGTCGACTTTTAGGCCGACTTATGCATAGATCCTCCAAAGGGTCGCGCAGAAAACCAAGGACTTCGTTCCGGTAGCGCTCGGGCCTAATAAAATCCGGGCGTTGATTAATATAGTCTATTAGCCAATCTTGATAGTTGCTCATCCGAAAAAAGTAGTTTTTTTCTGCGATAAACTCCGGTTTAGTTTGGTGATCAGGGCAAAGACCGTCAACTAACTCTTTTTCAGTGTAAAAGCGCTCGCATCCGAAACAGTAGTGGCCCCCGTACTCTCCAAAATAGACGTCGCCGTTTTTCTCAACTAGGTTCAAAAATTGCGCCACAGCCTTTTTATGGCGCTCTTCAGTGGTCCTTATAAAGTCGTCGTTATTAATCGAGAGCTTGGGCCAAGCGGCTTTAAAAAGAGAGCTAACGTAATCGACATAACTCTCCGGGCTTTGCCCGGCCTTTTGGGCGGCCCTAACTATCTTATCGCCGTGCTCGTCAGTGCCAGTAAGAAAATAGCACTCACAGTTTATTAATTGATGATACCGGGTTAAAACGTCGTTGACTATAGTGGTGTAGGCGTGGCCTAAATGGGGTTGAGCGTTAACGTAATATATAGGAGTAGTAATATAAAATCTCACTAGTTGCCTCAAAAAAAAGCCGGCTAAGTTGTCAAAATCGAACAATCAAACTCCGATTCGCCCAAAAGAAACAAGAAAACTATCGTAAGAGTTTAATTTGACAAACTTAGCCTAAAACATCTGTATATATAGTTAATGATGTTAAAAAAAAAGAATTTTCCAAAATCTATAAATTAGGCTTTTGAAAAAACGTAAGAACAAAATTTGAAATCCAAATAAAGATACCTGAAGTTTGCTAAATAGTCAATACCCTGAGAAAATATTACTCGTATAACTGGCTTCATAAGCAGGATAAAAAAAGATAACCTTCGACCTAAAAAAAATAGCGCCTGTTATAACACCAAGAAGCTATGAGAGTTGAAATCCGTTAGACGACTCTTTATTAGTAAGCAAAATAGGGATCAAAACAAAATTCTCTTTCTTTTAAAGGACAAAGATTTTAACAAGGCCAAATGCATTTTCACCAAACTAAATGGACACAATAGTCGACTGGCCTGATTTAGGGAAAAAAGTAAATAAGAAAATATTATAATATAAATTAGTAGAAAATTAAGGATATATAGTAATTATTTGTATTGTAAAGCAATGATTTTGATATTTTAAAATAAAATATTAAAATATCGCAACTAACAGCCTTAATTGGAAGATAGGCCTGCTTTCGAAATTGACCCAGCCTAGGCCTAAAAATTAAAGCTTAAATTAATGGTAGAGCCTTGGAGGGGACTAGAGTTTTTCAGAGAGTTTAATGATAATCTTAGCCGCCTCGTCGGTGGGGTCAAGTTTGGGGCCTTGATTAATTTTCTGCCTAAAACTAATAAATTTATAGCTAATGGTATTTCCTTCAGCATCGATTTCAGCTAGTAATAGCGGAGCTAAGCCGGTAGCACCAGAGACGTTAATACCTTTGGCTGTGGCAAAATTACCCAAAGAGTAAGCAATGAGGCGGCCCTTGTAGAGTTCGGCCCCCCTAGGGACGTGGGGGCCGTGACCGATGATCAGGGCCGCTCCGGCGTCGATTAAGGCTTGCGAAAGTCGCCTCAGATCGCCTCTATTTTCTCCTAAATACGTCTCCGGTCCCTCGGGTAAAACCATATGGGCGGTTCCTTCGGCCCCGCCGTGCATGGAAACTATAACCAAGGTTTTAGGGTCGTAAGCCAGAGCCTTTTGCACTAAAGCTACGGCCCCAGGGATATCGTTAATATTTTGACAACCAGCGTTGGGGGCTAGGGCAATAAAAGCGAACTTGCGGCCCTTAATCTCTCGATAACTTATCTGGCCCGGGGCCCCGGTATAACTTATGCCTAACGATTCTAAGACCTCTATGGTTTGAGCGCGGCCCTCGGGCCCGTAATCGTTAGCGTGATTGTTAGCTAAAGAGACAATATTTATACCTGCATCTTTGAGGACTTGTCCGTAAGAGGGCGGGGTTCGAAAACAAAAAGAGCGACCGGTTGAGGTGTCTTTGGTGGGCGCGCCACGATCGGTTAAGGGCCCTTCAAGGTTGGCGAAGACTATGTCTCTATCTTTTAAAAAAGGGATAACCTCTTTAAAAAAACCCTTGGCCCCGTCGGAGGGAAGAGAGCCGCCCGAGCCCAACATGACGTCGCCCATAGCGGCGATAGAGAAAACTGAATTGGGAGGGGTTAGTTCTTTAGTGGTGGTCGAACTACCTTGTTGAGCGGAGGCTAGAGAGGGAGAAAAAGATAATAAGAAAGCGCTAAGGAATAAAGTTAAAAGGAACCTTAAATTAAGAGTCATGATGATTTCCTTTAAAAAATTTAAATACGTTGGGTTTTTAAAGGCAAATTATTTTAGCCACTTACCGCAGTTTTTGCTCCTTACATAGAGGATTTAAGGCGGGGGCTAATAGGGGCGGACTACCGAAGGCAAAATTGAAGAAGCTACCTTACCACAGTTAAGGAAAAATTAACATCCTCCTTGCTTGGAGTAAGGGGGCTTAGTAGTGAGTTCAAGCCCAAGGCCTAAAGTCTTTTGAGAAGGGTTGAGGCTTTTGCGGCTAGCGTTATGGGCTATGTAATCCACAGTCATTGAGCGAGATTGGGTTAGACGATTACCTTTTTCCGTATGACCACCCTCCGGATATTTTTTTGTATACATTAGCCGAACTTTATTTAATCATTCGCCTTGGTCTTGTAATTTGTGGCCAGAACGCTTAGAAATAATCTAACTTTAGGTTTATAGTAGCCTTTTTAGAGTAGCCTTGTAAGGCCGCTCTAAGCCTCACTCTAAATTGAGAAAAAAACTATGGAGCGGCTCTTGTCTCTGGTTATCAAGAGCTATTACGAGAGGCTGCAGCGGAAGGCCGCTTTTAATTGTACGGGTGTACAATAAAAAATCAAAGTATTCAGGAATAAAAATAAAATTAAGACCTAAAGCGCCTTATACCCTGGCCCTGAGTGACGGATTTTTTCGAAGCTTCCAATAAATATGGCCGTTAAACCAAATAGCTCCTTGGAAATTAAACGATAGTAGGCTAAAAAACCTTTCATTTAGAATTGATTTGTTTCATCCAAAATAGATTACTCTAGCCAGAAATTAGATATTTTTTTTAAGCCTAGCTAAATTTTTGGTAAAAAAAAACTTGACAAGACTAAACTAGTCATAGTATATTGAAAAAAAGTTGTTTTCCCCAAATTTAGTTTTACCTAACTAGTCTTGCAAGCGCCCACGAGATAGCAGGCTGTTTTATGGTTGATCGATTGACAATAGCACTTGTAAATAACCTCTCGCCCGGGCCGCTCTTAGCCAAATAGTCTAAGCGTTGAGTAATTATTTACCTCATTTGAAGTTGGTAGGTCGCAAGACCCTCTACATGTTACCAGGGTCTGCATTAATGCGAATAACTTATGCTACTTGTAGATGCGGGTTTCCTACCAAAAGCGTATGGCTGGCCCGCGACTAATCTATGGTTTCGCACTTGACTATAAGACCTCGGAAGCTTATTCTTGTCAGATTTTTAGTAGGTCAGCAATCATCTTAAAAGGACTTTATTTAATTTATTTTAGTTTTTAAGTTCTATACTGACTCTAAACAACTAATGGTAACTAGACGAATACAACCCTCAGCGCTCTAGCTCATTCCATAATTTTTATAATAGCAAACTAATTTAAAATTATTAAAATATTAATTGATCTTGGAGACGATAATTTCTAATCTGTGTAAGTTTTTTATTTGATCCCAGCCAAATGACTCCCTATCATCAGGCTAGTGGTTAATTCTTTAGACCACTAATAAAGGTGTGGGTAGGCCCTTAGGCCTGCAGTTGATTTCATGATTAAGGGATTTGAAGAAGATTAAGGTTAGGAGAGCTTTAAGGCCAGGGAGAGAAATGGTAAGTAAATCAAAAACGGTGAGTAATTTTCGACTAGGTTGACTTTACTGGATTTTTCAAATTTCGAGGGGAAGGCCAACCATTTAGCCCATAATAAGGCCTTTCTTCAGTCGCCAGGGAAGTGGCCAACAAGGGCTTGAAGAGACCTTGTGAACAGTTACGATTTTTTTGGTTGTCTATTCACCTTCAAAATGGCTGATGGATTTAACTTATTTAATTTGTTAAAAAAAATATTTTCAATAATAATCTATTAATTAAAATGAAAACTTATTTTTTTTTAACTTAGATTTTTTTTACTCTAATAATTTTATCAAGATTTTTAAAATTTAAGAAAATTATATATTTATATATTTGATTAAATAAAAAATTATAAGTTTTTTTATACTTAATTAGTTTTAATTATTTATTATTTTGTCTTAATTAACTTATTTATTTCATAAAAGAAAACAGCCAAATGTTAGGGATTCATTTGGCGACCATAAAAAACAAGCTAAATAGATTTAAAATTAGCATTAATTTTTTACTAAATTTATTATAGTTTTTTTATTAAGTTTTAAGTATTTTTTTTAATAATTTATTATCTTACCAAGTTAATAGCTCTGTGGCCCGAATAGTTTTTCAGCCCGGTGGCTAAAAAGCCTAAAATCAGGTCTCTCAAATTTTGTTTTAAAGGCCTGACAAGGCACCTCGCTTAACCTAATCCCGCTTAAAACAAGTCGTGAAGCGGCTTTGGCTCTTGGTTTTTAGAACTGGACTTTAGGGACCCAAAAAATAGTCCAGACAGCTTTTTTTAGAAGTGGAGTTTTGTTTATGTCTCGCCTTTTTCATCGGCTTATTCTAGTGGCTCTAATCGCTCTTCTGGGGCCGAGTTCTCTGTGGGCGCAAAGCAGTGGTTTGTCTCGAATCATAGTCTCAGATACTGCGGGAGAATTTTCACCCGAGGCTCGTAAAGCTAGCGCTTACGTTGACATTATCGATCGTCAAACCATCGAAATGTCTTCGGCCAAAAATCTTACCGACCTTTTGCACGAACGCGGCGTGGCCGGGTTCAATCACACCACCCCCTGGGAAGCTTCCATCACCTTTTTGCGTGGCAGCACAACTAATAGTCAAGATTCGGAGGCCAATAGCCAGGTGCTATTTTTAATTGATGGCGTCCGCTCAGGGGTGGTTAACGCCAACCAGTTGGCTTTAACCAATATCGACCATATTGAAATCATCCGCGGCCCTGAAATGTATCGATACGCCGCCTCTTCTCACGGTGGGGTCATCAACATCATTACCAAACGTGGCGGTGAAAAACAGCTAGAGGGTAAAGTCGAGGCCAAATACGGGAGTTGGAATACTTACGGGGGCGAGCTGGCCCTAAACGGCCGCAGTGACGCCTTTGATTATTTTTTAACTTATTCTCGTTCTAGCATGGATAGCGATTATAAGGATGGCAAGGGTAATGAGGTTATCAACACCTATTACAACGCTATCGACGTATTGAGCCTAAACTTAGGTTATAGCTTTAACGGAACCCATCGTTTGGGGTTCTCGGGCTTTATAAACGATCTTTCTAAGGCCCGTAAACCCCTAACCCATTTCCCCGACACTCCAAGGCCCGCTAGCCGCGGAGTGGTGGACCGAACCAGCTGGATGTATAACCTAGCCTATGAAGGGGCGACTGAGGACGGCCGGTTAAGCTGGCAAGCTAATGTGGGGGCTAGTCATGATGAATTCGACATGTTATATGACTTTGCGCCTAATTATCCATATGACCAAGCGACGGACACATTTAAGGCTACTGCCGCTCTCGGCTGGAAGAACGATTTACTCGATCTCGACTTTGGAGTCGATTACACTAGGTATAGTCTAAAAAACGGCGGGCCCGACGAAAGGGCCGGGGCGACTATTTACGATGGCTTTTCTCGGCACCAAACTAGCGTTTCTAGCGACTTGGGCCTTTACGCTCTCGCTACTTTAAAACTTTTGGAGCAACGCCTTAATCTCACCGGAGCGCTACGTTACGACCGTTGGGATGTTCGGGATAAGGCTATTGGTGACGAATCGTTTTTTGATTATCCCTATACTGAATACTACGGTTTTACTAACGGTCAAAGATCCACCCGCAGAAACTTCGATGGGTTGTCGCCATCTCTGGGGGTAACCTATCTTCCTCTTGATTGGCTTAAATTTAGGGCTAGCTACGCTAGAACTTTTAGGGCCCCTTCTGGGCGTCAGCTTTTTGCTAGTAATTATGCCGAGGGTTATTACGAAGGTGGGGATCCGAGGCTCAGACCAGAAAAGGCCGACAATTTTGAAGTAGGGTTCGATTTGGCCTCGAAAAATATATCGGCCTCTATTTCTTATTATTACTCAAAAGTCCGCGACAATATCTTCGCCTATCCTCTACAAGATCCTCGTCCTATCTTTACCGGACTAACTCGCCGCATGATTCAAAACGCCGATCGTAAATCCTCTGGAATCGAGCTGGAATTTTCCTTTAACCGAGCCGGGCTTTTAGATCATACTGGCTACGAACTTAAGCCTTATTTTGGCCTTGATTATTCAATCGATCACCACTACCGTCTCTCCGACGATCCTAGCCTTTACGCTAATAGGTGGTTACCGATAGTCTGGGCCCCGAAATCTAGCTATTTTTACGGTCTGCGCTATAAACACTTTGACTTTAACCTAGAGGCTTCCCTTAATTTTCATCACTACGGTCGGATGGAGTGGCTTAACCCTGGTCAAATCATCACTCCCACTTCCTACGACAACTACAAATATGGTAATTTCACCGTGGCTGATTTTACTTTAAAGCAAAGATTACTTGATTTTAAAGATAAAGGGCATATTGATTTTAAACTTAATATTACAAATATATTTAATGAATTTTATACATATAATCAATGGCAATATAATCAAATTCCTTACATGCCCGGAAGAGCCTATTATTTAAGTTTATCTTATAATTTTTAATATTATTAAATTAGCTATTACTATAATTAATATCGTTAATGCGACTACTGGCACCTTAATCGAGAGCTTAAGGTGCCATCGTGCTTTTCGTCTTTAACTATTGCCCGCCAATAGAAAAAAAAGGGTCTTCTTTGTCGTTGAATCTAATAAATATCAAAAAACATCGATATTTTAATGGGCCAATAATTTTATTTATCACCCTAACGCTCTTAATCCTTTTTTCAATGACCCTAGGTCGCCAAGAAATAGGCTTTAGGCGTCTAGGGACGATTTTTTTGAGCGTTTTAGGGGTCAATGGTTTTGAGCCAGAAGAACCCTACCAAAGCATCATTTTTTTAGCTCGCCTACCTAGAATTTTGCTAGCCGTTTTAATAGGCGGGGGACTAGCCGCCTCTGGAGCGGCTTTTCAGACCATCTTCAGAAACCCTTTAGTCTCACCCGACATTTTAGGCGTCTCCGCTGGGGCCGGTTTCGGGGCCGCTCTAGGCTTGATTTATAGGCTTAGCTGGTGGTGGGTTGAGCTTTTGGCCTTAGGTTTTGGTTTATTAGCCGTGCTTTTAACCTTAATCTTGGCTAGAATGGCCGCCAGGACCGATATTACCGCTACACTTTTAAGCGGTATCGCCATCGCGGCCTTGTTTAGCGCGTTAATAGGAGTGCTTAAAACCCTGGCCGACCCTTGGAACGTCTTACCCAGCATCGTCTTTTGGCTCTTAGGGAGTTTAGGCCGCTCAGCCCCAGCTGACGTTTTAACGGTTTTATCGGCTACTCTCTTAGGGCTTGGCCTTATGGGCCTCTATCGCTACCGAATTGAGGCCTTATCCGCTGGCGATGACGAAGCTAAAACCATGGGCATCGAGGCTAATAAAGTCCGTTTAATTGCGGTCGGGGCAGCGACTTTAATTACCGCCGTAGGAGTTAGCGTTTGTGGTATAGTTGGCTGGATAGGTTTGATTGCCCCGCATCTAGCTAGAATAGGCGGAGGTTACTCTTTTAACTTATTATTAATACGCTCTTTTGCCATCGGTGCCATTTTGACCTTAGCCGCCGACGATCTAATACGTACGGTTGAGGCGGCTGAATTACCTTTAGGGGTTATGACCTCTTTAGCGGGGGCCCCGATTTTTATTATTCTCTTACCTCGCCTGCGTGGGAGTTGGCGATGAGTCTAATAATAAACGATCTCTGTTTTGGCTATAGTAAAAAGCCCCCGATACTTAAGAACTTAGAGATAGTTATCCCCAAAGGTCAAGTAACCGCTTTACTGGGGGCCAACGGGGCCGGCAAGACCACTTTGCTGCGCTTAATACTTGGCTTATTGGCCCCCAGGCGAGGGACTATTTTCTTTAACGACATAGAATTAAACCATCTTACAGCAGCCCAAAGGGCTAGGTTTATGGCCTACGTGCCCCAGTTCTCCGAGCTTATCTTACCTAACTCGGTCGCTGAAATCGTTCTTGCTTCAAGGTTTTCTCAATTAGGCCTCGGCCGAGCCCCGAAAAAGGCTGATTGGGCTGCGGTTAACGAGGCTTTGGAGTTAACCGGGCTATTACCACTGGCTAACCGGCCATTTGTAGAACTCTCCGGGGGAGAAAAACGAAAGGTGCTCATTGCTAGGGCCTTAGCCCAACAAAGCGAGCTTTTAGTCTTAGATGAACCAGCGGCTAATCTCGATCCAGTTTCTCGTTTAGATTGCCTAAAAACCATAAGGTCTTTGGCGCAGGGCTCTCAAGGGGCGCTCATGACCACCCATTTTCCTGACCAAGCCCTTTTAGTTAGCGATAGGGTGGTCCTCATTAAGGACGGAGTAGTTTTTGCTCAAGGGGCCTCAGAAACAGTATTGACCGCTCAAAACCTCAGCGCCATTTATGATAGGCCTTTTGAGGTAATAGAAACAAAAAAACTCTCCGACGGGCGAACCTATAAGGTCTGCCTCCCGCTTTGGGGGGAAAAATAGTGAGCGAGTTAAATAAATCTATTTTACCTAAATCTAAGAGCGAAACTACAGGGGCAGGTTTTATAGCCCCCCCCATAGGCCCGCCCCTAGGGCTATTTTTCATTTTTATATTGTTATTTTTCTTTTTATCAGCCTTAACCTTTAGCTATATTCCCTTACGAGTGCGCGAGCGCTCTGACCTTGAAGGTAAAGTTTGGGTAACCGATCTCTTAGGCCGAAAAGTGGCTATCCCAGCTCGCGTTCAGAGCGCGGCTACTTTAGGCTCTACCCCTATTATTAATTCTGTTTTAGAAATTCTAAATCAAGGCCAAACAATCTGTAATCGACCTACCAAGGTTCACGACCTTAACGGCCGCTGGAAGATGCATAAAATCTTCGCCCCTGGCTTAGAGTTTAAGCCTTATTTAAGATATAATAACAACGATCTTATTTTAGAAAACATTATCACGGCCAAGCCTGATATCTCTATTACTATGACCCCAAGTTACCTAGAGTCAATAGAGAGACTTAATTTACCTATAGTCTGGGTCGATTGGGCCACGACCGAGTTAATGCTTAAAACGGTGAGCTTTTTAGGAGAGGTCTTTAATCGAACGGATAGGGCCGATAAATTTATTGCCTATTTTCACGACCGCTTAAACTATGCTAGAAATCTTACCTCTAAGCTTAATCAATCTAAGAAAAAATCTTTGGTTTATGCCTTCCCTAGGCCTTATCTAGTCCCTGAAGAACCCACCGAGGCCTTACTCGCCGCAGCCGGGGCCCGTAGCCTGACGGCCGAGCTTTCTAGGCAAGATCGTAGGTTTTACGGAGTAGAAGATCTTCTCAGCTGGGACCCGGATATAATCTTAGTGGTCGATCTCGCCCAGGCTGAGGCCTTAAAGGGCGACGTGCGGCTTAGGGCACTTAGGGCCATAAAAAACGAATCATTTATAAAAGTTCCAACCGTAGCCCACATGTGGAGCGGCCATAGCCTCGAAGCCCCCATTGCGGCCTTATGGTTCATTTATAGGCTCTATCCTGAGATTTACAGCCGAAAGGAATTAATGGCTGAAATCATTAGTTTTTATCAAACATTCTTTAATTGTCAAATAAGCCCAACCTTGGCTCAAGAGATTATCGACGGCGGCTGGTGACTGGGGGCTTTAGCTAACGAAAACATCTTATATTTTTAGTAACCGTTCACCAAGTCTTTTTTTCCCCACGTTGCAGCTGGTAGCAACTTTCGAGTTGTAATTAAGTTTTAGCATACCCTTAAGTTCTTAACATTAGTTCTATTAACGTTTCTACTTAGCTCTCTGCTCCAACCATATATTTTAACTTTGAATGATGTAAGAACTGATATTTATCAATTAGGATTGACAGCATTTCGTTTGATTAATAGTATTTCATTGGTTAAGGATTTGTTCATAAGAGATCTGGAAAAATTTAAATAGTTAATTATTAAAAATAAAGTGATAACCGATTCATCATTTCAACCATATGTCATACCAAATTTGCGACGAATAATTCTTACAGCTGTCAACGTTAATCCTGAAAAAAGATTTCAAAGTGCTCTGCAAATGCGAAGAGAACTTGAAAAAATCAATCTTAAAGGTTTTACTGTTACTTCTGATCTACATGGAAATTTTATTGTTAATAATCATAATTACCTATATAGTTATAATATAAATACAATAATACATAGTTGTATTAATTTTATAGTAAAAAAAACGAATATTTCTACATTGAAAGAAACAAAAAGTAACAAATTTTATTATCGAATAAAAATTTTTAAAGATATTCAATCAACAGTTAAAAGATTTTTTAGCTCAATCTTTAAATAATAATATCTAATATATATACTTATAAATTGACAACTGTTTGTGATTATTTCTTATGGATTTCTAGATGCCTAAATTAACCGATGAAGAAATACAAGAGATTAATCGCTATCTCGCTGAAGGCAAACCATTGCCTGACAAGTATCGTTTTCTCCTCTTCGGGGACAAACGTGACGTTGAGCTTGTTTGGAATGGAAAGACCAATAACGTCTGTAACATTGTTCTACCTTTCCAGACAATAGAGCAAATTGACGAACCTAGGACTGAAGTCAATGAAACAAGAGACCTTTTTAGCGTTGACTGCCGTGGCAGACAGCAAGACGGCTGGAGTAACAAGCTAATATGGGGAGATAACAAACTTATCCTTTCATCACTCAAAAATGGTCCTATGAGAGATGAAATTGAAAAACAAGGTGGGATTAAGCTCGTTTACATAGATCCTCCTTTTGATGTTGGTGCTGATTTTACCATGAACATTGAAATAGGCGATGAAACTTTCACCAAAGATCCTAGTATTTTGGAAGAAATTGCCTATCGTGATACGTGGGGAAAAGGAACTGATTCTTTTATAAATATGATTTATGAACGGTTAGTACTTATGCGTGATTTATTAGCCGATGATGGAAGTATTTATATTCATTGTGATTGGAGAGTTTGTGGTTATATCCGATTAATTTTGGATGATATTTTTGGCAGACATTTATTCTTAAATGAAATTATATGGTGTTATAAAGAGAGAGAAAGAGTATTAAATTTTTATAATCCTAAGCATGATACTATCTTTTTTTATGCTAAATCAGATTCTTGCAAACGGACATTTAACTGGCGAAATGCCACAACTGAATACTCAAATATAACTAAAAGTAAGTTTAAATATGATGATAATGATGGAAAAGGACCTTATCAAATTCGTGGACGCAATCAACAAGGAAGCCCTGTTCAAGCGGCAGATGGATTACGACCTGAGCATGAGATAAAATATCCAGGTTTAACATTTCGTGATTACTTAATTGATAGAAATGGTGTCGCTCCACGTGATTGGTGGGAAATTCCCATTATAAATAAGTCTTCTGATGAACGTCTTTATTATCCGACTCAAAAACCTATTATTCTAATTAACCAAATTATAAGTGTTTCTTCAAAATTAAAAAGATGATGAA
>JAITQT010000006.1 GCA_031288745.1 Deltaproteobacteria bacterium | reverse complement strand
GCCCCCCCAAGCTTTATTCGCCACTACGGTAACGGCGGCCATAGCTGAACCAAACAGCGCATCGGCCTTAACAGATGCCCATATCCCTCCCCAGCCACCTGTGCCTGCCCCTAATGCGCCCGAACCAGATGCTCGCCCCCTGATTTATAGGCCTTGGGAGGATTTAATCCCGGCTTTAGAGCTTAACGCTAACGTAAAAAATGTTTGCTCCCAAAATCCCGACCTCGTTCCCATCATGATTGGGGCCGGCCGGCTGGCTTTGATGCCAAATTGTGGCGGTAGGTTGACTCCTAAAATTATTCAAACCTTAGTCTTGAGCGGCTCTAAAATTTTCAACAAAATCCAATGCGGAGGCTTTGAAAACCTCCAGCCCAACCAAGACCCGCCAGCCATCGGCGAAGACGAGATTAGTCATTTGATGTGGTACCTCCAAGCCGTAGCCTCCTCTAAGGCCTCTATCTCAGCCGGCTCAAGCCCTTCTCAGCCCAAACAATTTTTGGCTGGAGGCATGCTCATAGAAGATCCCGAAGGCAGATTAAAAAAATTCCTTGATATAGCCAATGGCTATAACCGTAGCTCCAATCACTTTACAGGCTTTCAGACAGAGGCAGAAAATCGTCCCAGAGCAATCGACGTTTTTTCCTCCCATATGCCTAACTCCGCAGCCTCCGTTTTATACCAAAAACTCCCCGATAACGCCACCAAATCGGGCGCTAAAATGCTCTACATTAAATTGGAGCCTTTCTCACATAGAGGCTTATCTACTAAAACTACCGGTATCTCTCAATTAGGCCTCGACCATGGTCGAACCAGGCCCGCCACCGGTTTTTCAGGAGTTCTTAAGCGTTTTTTTTCTAATTTTATGGAGACGTTATACCGCTTATTTAGCTATAATTACGAAAGAAACGTGATTAGGGCCGGCACCGATAATTTTGAAAAAGTTCCCTCTAACGTTGTCTCATCCTATAAAAATTTTGTCAACCAGCTTGTTCAAAGGAGCGAAGGGTTTACTCAATTTAATTCCATCATAGCCGAGCTTAATCGCGTGAGGGTTAACTCAAATACAGGAGGGATTCACCTGGCTCTAGAGGCGCTTGATAAGGCACTACGACAAACCCTAGACCTCCCCGACGACGATGGTAATAAACAAAGGTTTTTTGATCGTTTAACAAATTTTAAAAATCAGCTGCTCTCTTTGGTCGGCGATCACCCCTCACTTCGCTTTGGCCGCGAGGTCATATTAACTAACGACGAGTTATGTCCTATTGATGCCTTCATTCCAACCACCCGCGAGAACTGGATTGGTAATATTTCCGCCAAATACCAAGTTACAGCTCGCGAATCTAAATCAATTGAAAATTACTTAAATTTTGCTCTTAACGGACCACAATCATTTCTTACCAACGAGCTTTTAACGTTTCAATTTGATTTCGCCCGCTCCAATCATCTAAATCTTTTTGACGTTCCCTTGGCTCCCGGCGAGCGTGGTGCGGTTATCTATAGCACCACTACCGATTCGACCCCTCGCAACTTCCAATCGCGGAATAAACCTACTGGAGCTCCGACAACGGTATTTTTACCCCAAAAAGTCGACGCCGCCCTAGCCGTTTTTGGAGGCAGCCAACAATTTTCCGATAGAATCAGATCTGTTCTGACCCAAGCGATATTTGCCGATATGCGCAGCATAGCCGATTGTCATTTACTCATTAGGGCAGGCTTAATGAATAGTCAGCTCCTTTTCAAAACTAAAGGTCTAGTGTTTAACCTCACTAGGCTTACCCCTCGTTTGGCACCCAATGAACCGGAGCCTCCCTTCGTAGATTACGCCTTGGAGGGCATTGAAGCCAACTTTTCCTCTGATCCTTTGCCTAATTCAGATGGAGGCGACCGTTTTCAAGGTAGCGCCACTCAGTCGTTTACCGTAAATGTAAGACATAATACCGCTACCGGCGAGTTTACCGCCTCGCAAGCTAGGGTTTTCTTAGAATACAATCTTACAAGAACCCTTGCTTAAGGGGCCTTTTTAGACCAAAAACCCCTTAAGCTCTTCTTACTCCCGCTTTAGTTTAGCCAAAGATAGAAAGTCGGCTTTAAGTTTTCTAAAACGGTAACCGTTCACCAAATCTTTTTTCCCCACGTTGCGGCTGGTAGCGACTTTCGAGTTGTAATTGAGTTTTAGCATACCCTTAAGATCTTAACAGTAGTTCTTTTGAGGTTTCTACTTTACTCTCTGCTCCAACCATAAATTTTAACTTGGATTAATATTGATCGAAGAGCAAAAACCTCTTAAAAACAAAATTGTAAAAAAATTAACTAGTAATAAGGTTATGTTATAAATTTAAGGACAGGTAAAGAGGACTTTTTGCGCTTCGATCAATATTAAAATTACTAAGCTCCTATAAAGGGCTACATTGTTGTGGTATGTGTTGTCCCTTTCAATAGGCTTGGCACCGCAACATTCTTTCTTGTGAACGGGCCCTTAAACGTTCACATTGGTGAACGGACACCTAAAACGAGTTTGGCCTGCGAATTAAACCAAAAAGCGAGGTCAATAACTCGCCTTTTTTTTAGCCTTCCTCTTAACCCCCTCAAATGGAGGGGGTTAAGAGTTTAAACCGGTACCTTTAACCTTGGCTGATACCAGCTAAATTGACTCGACTTTCACCCCTGCGCTGCCAACTATGTTGGCTCAAAGCTAGCCAACCAACAGTCAAAAAAAATTAACCCACTTTAAAACGTCTTAAATTACCTAAACTCTTTGTTTGGCCCCATCCTCTAACTTAGATTTTGAAAGTGGCCCCGAATTTGCTGAAAATTTCATAATATAAGGCTTAGGCTTTTAGTTTTTAAGTAAGATAAACTCCATTTTTTTAGCTAAGCGGCTTTAGTCTTTAGCCTCTATGGTTCAAAAGCCTAGCCTCAATTTTTATTAGGAGGATAAAAATGAGCCAAGACATATTAATTCACTCTCCCCTTATGACTCAAAACCGGGCCCAGCTTGTTAACTTAGCTAATGGCGACCCATCTAGCGCCGCAGCCCCTCAAGCTCTTAAGACTTCGCTACCAGTTAACTCGCTAGCCGCCAACAACCTCAACCCCTTAGCTGGTGCCCAAACCGTCCCCTTGGAAAGGCCCTCGCCCCCAGTCCCGATAGCCCCTAACGGTCCAAGCCAGCTTGGTGGTTCGTCAGAGCCCAATTTTAAAACTCTTTACGAAGTTAGCCATATAGATACAGCTCGTCGTCTTAATCAAAGCGCCATGGCCGCTCAAACTCGAAATCCTAACCTGACTGCGTTTCTACTCAAACCAGGATGGGTGGCCTTGATGCCCAATTGCTCTAAACGCCTCTCACCTCAGCGTATCGCGGAGTTAATTAGAGATGGCCAAAACATTTACCAGTCAATCCAAAACGGCTCTTACGACCAACTCCAGCCCAATCAAAACCCGCCGGCCATCGGCGAGGACGATATAAGCGTACTGATGTGGTACCTTCAAGCCTTAGCGGCCTCTAAGGCTTCCATTTCTACACGCCTGACCGATGATGATAAGGCTAGGGAGTTTAAAAACGGAGCTATGCTCATCGAGGACCAGAACGGTAAATTAAAGCATTTTTTTGACCTGGCTAATTTTTATGAACGCCGCTCCAATCACTTTGAGCAGTTCCAAACTAGCCCTGAAACCAGCGCCCGGGCCATCGACCTCTTGGGAGCTCAGGGGCCTAATAACTTAAAGTCCATTCTCTACCAAAAACTTCCCGACCACTTCCCCTCTCAGGGCTCGAAATTTCTCTACGTTAAAATGGAGCCCTTCGGCTACCGTGGTCTGTCATCCCAAGAAACCGGTTACTCGCATAGGACGAGCGACCAAGCTCACAGCCCAACCTCGCCCGGATTTATGGGCACCCTTAAGCGTTTTTTCACCAATCTTGGGCAGACCCTACGCCGCATCTTTAGCCGCGACCCCGACAAGAGGGCCATACAAGATGGGACCGATAACCTTGAAAAAGTTTGGGATAAATTAATCGAAAACTATAATATCCTTACTAGCGGTCTGACGAAGGATTTTTTCTCTGTTAATGGCTTTATACCTATCCTAAAAGAGCTTAAAAAGGCCAAAGTAAACTCTCCCACAGGCGGGGTTCACGCTGCCTTAGAAGCGATTTATAAGGCGCGGCAACAAACCTACGACCAAATCGAAGACGGAGAGGTCAAACAAAGGTTTTTATATCATTTAGAAGTTTTTTTAACCCAACTCTCCGAACGAGTTGGCGATCATCTCTCTCTTCGCATTGGCCGCGAGGTCATACTAACTCAACCAGAGTTTAAGCCCATCAACCCCATAGCCATAACATCGCGTGAAGGGTGGCAGGGCTTAATAGAGTACGATCAAATGGCTACGGAGTACGAAAGTTCAATACTTGAAAGTAATATTAACACCGCTCTTAGCGCCCCAAGCGAACAACGAGCCGCGCTAATCAGGGCCTCTAACGGTGATTTAAACCGCCAGACCCGCTTTACTATTTATGACCTTCCTGAATTTCCGGGAGGCCCTAAACGTCTTTACTACGATACTAACCTTGCCCGAACCAGTCGCTCCGCCCAATCTGAGTCAAATCCTCAAATCCCAATCGAGAGTCATGGCCCCTCTATTTCCGAACAAGTCGACGACAACCTTACCCATTTCAGCGGTAGCCAGAAATTTTCCGAGGCTATCAGAACCATTTTGAACCAAGGTACCCTCAGTGATTTACAAACTTTTAACGATTATCATCTCGTTTCACGAACCTCTGTCACTGTCCCCGAAACCTATTTTCAGAGCCTTCAACACTTTAGCCTTACTAGGTTAACCCCTCGTCCAACTCAAGGTCAGCAAGAATCAAAAATAGTCGAATACCTTTTCGAGGCAAGCCTCCCCGGGGGCCCAAGCAATAGCCCGCCCCAAGGCACTCCCGACAGTTTCGTG
This sequence comes from Deltaproteobacteria bacterium, assembly GCA_031288745.1. Taxonomy (GTDB): domain Bacteria; phylum Desulfobacterota; class Desulfarculia; order Adiutricales; family Adiutricaceae; genus JAITQT01. Next base: position 4,944 of record JAITQT010000006.1, on the reverse strand, counting down.
GGTACATCGAGACCCTCGATGTCGTTAACCCTAAGACATAATACCGAGACTGATCAAGTGAGCGCCTCAATCATCGAGGCTCACGCCCACTACGAGATTAATAGATCCGATAGCCCCGTGCCATTCGATCTTTCACAAGTTAGAGAACTTACGCTACCGGCTGGTAGTTAATAACTCAGTGTTTAGTGTCCGTTCACAAATGTGAACGTTTAAGGGCCCGTTCACAAGAGAGAACGCTGCGGTGCCAAGCCTATTGAAAGGGACGACCCATACCGCAGCGATGTAGCCCCCTATAGGAGCTTAGTAATTTTAACATTAATCAAAGTTAAAATATCTGGTTGGAGCAGAGAGCTAAGTAGAAACGTTAAAAGAACTAATGTTAAGAACTTAAGGGTATGATAAAACTTAATTACAACTCAAAAGTAGCTACCAGCCGCAACGTGGGGAAAAAAAGACTTGGTGAACGGTTACTATTATTGTAACCGTTCACAAAACCTCTATGAGACCTACTTTCATCCATACATTCGACGGGCGATTTGTAAATAACCTTCACTACTAACCTTCGGGCTGGCTATGAAGAGTTAAGGCTTATAATATGTTTGGGCCCCATCGTCTAAATTATCGGGCTCGACGATTCTAGTCTGGTTAGACCAGATCGTTTAACCGTTTATAAGCGCAAAAAAAACCTCGATAGTTCGAGGTTTTAGCTTCAGTTTCTTATTTGTGTTTGTCTTCATTTATAAGGAGGGATACTCCCCTTCGCCGCAGTAAGGTCATGATAGCGGTTTTGATAAATTTAAAGGCGCTTCTCCCCTGGAGGGCGCAGGAACTGATGATCGTCGAAGTCCTTTTTGCCACAGCTACGACCATTGGGGCTTCTAGTTGCCTGCGTCACATGTCTGTCAATGACCACAGTTTTGAAGATCTGCTCAGCGGCATTGTTCGTCATGCCAACGTCTAGGCAAAGGACTTCGTCGGTCAAAAACGTAAGGTAAAAGTCGTCAGGTCAATCGGCGAACCTTTTGACAATGTTTTGGGCTTTCTTCTTATCAGGGGCTTCTAAGGCTAATTTCTTTAATTTCGTGCCAAGTCGTAAATCCTTTGGATAGCGGAGACGCTTACGTGCCCAACGGCCTTTTAGAGCATAAAGGTCATAAGGTTGAGACCGAAAAAGGCAGTCAGCGCGTCGAGCGCCTTTCCGTAATGGATTTTACCGCACTTGAGGTAAACATAGGTTAGAAAAATAAAGAGTCTGAGAATAAACTGGTTAGGTTTTAATTCTATCTGTTATTGACGACGATCTTTCTTCGGGCTGGGCATTAAATCAGTCCAGCAACCTTACCCTAAAGTTCTACATCCATATGCTGAAGAGAGGTTTGACGCTAAACATCTAGAGAAGAGCCCAGTGCGTTATTTGCGTCCGCTGGGATCTGTACGGGGGTGGAGCCCAAAAGAGTCTGACCTATCGTGATAATTTTTAGGGCTCTTAAAGTTAAATAAAGTTAATTTTAGACTATAAATATATATAAAAAGAGCAATTAATATTTTTTAATATTTTAGAAGCTATAGGTAAGTATAAAGTGTCCGTTCACCAATGTGAACGTTTAAAAACCCGTTCACAAAAGTGAACGTTGCGGGGCCAAGCCTATTGAAAGGGACGGCACATACCGCGACAAAGTAGCCCCCTATAGGAGCATAGTAATTTTGATCGAAGCGCAAAAACATCTTAAAAGCAAAATAGTCTTAAAAATTAACTAATAATAAGGCTATGTTACAAATTTAATGACTGATAAATGTGACTTTTTACGTTTTGATCAAAGTTAAAATATATAGTTGGAGCAGAGAGTTAAGTAGAAACCTCAAAAGAACTATTGTTAAGATCTTAAGGGTATGCTAAAACTGATCGAAGCACAAAAATCTCTTAAAAGCAAAATAGTCTAAAAAATTAACTAGTAATAAGGATATGTTACAAATTTAATGACTGATGAAGGGGACTTTTGGCGCTTCGATCAAAACTCAATTACAACTCGAAAGTCGCTACCAGCCGCCGTAACGTGGGGAAAAAAGATTTGGCGAACGGTTACATAAATAAAAAACCCGACGCCACTAGGACGCCGGGCTTTAAGTTTAGTATATTGCAAATTTGACTCACCCCAGCCGTCCCGCCCAAAACCTCAGCTTTAAGCTAGAGGCCCGCGGTCGAGCCGCCTTGAACGTTGGGTTAAGCCTTACTATTGCAATACGAATTGAGCTCGACGGTTCTGGGCCCAGGCCGCCTCGTCGTGAGATGGATCTAGAGGCCGTTCTTCGCCGTAGGAGACAGTATGGAGACGAGCGGGGCTAATACCCTGATCGACTAACCAATTGTAAACCGATTTAGCCCGGCGATCGCCCAAAGCATAGTTGTAAGCCTCAGTACCACGCTCGTCGCAATGGCCCTGAATTTCCACTTGAGCGGAAGGATACTGATTAAGATAAGCCACCTTGGCGGCCAAGATGGGCACTTGATCTGGACGGATGTTAAAACGATCAAAATCAAAATGGACGTGATTGTTCTCAAAAGCAAAACGCTCGGCATCCCCGGAAGTGTCGACTACCTTTTTAGAACGGCAACCTACGACCGCCAAGGCTAAGAAAAGGGTTAAAGTTACCAGCGTCAAAGACTTCTTCATGCTCATTCCTCCGTTGTTAAAAGCGATTGATTAGTCGGCGCCTTTTTTCTGGCGCCTAGATAATGCCGGGCCAATCCAACGCCGCCGTAGGGACAAGAATTATCCTTCCGCCGGTTCCCAACTGGTCTGGTTTGCGAGCCGTCAATATAAAGGGGCATCGCGTAAAACTATAATTTGTGTTTGTGTGTCGGTTCGGTGTCCGTTCACAAATGTGGACGTTTAGGGCCCGTTCACAAGAGAGAACGCTGCGGTGCCAAGCCTATTGAAAGGGACGACACATCCCGCAGCAATGTAGCCCCCTAAGGAGCTTAGTAATTTTAACCTCAATCAAAGTTAAAATATATGGTTGGTGCACCGACCTTAGTAGAAACCTCAAAAGAACTAATGTTAAGCTCTTAAGGCCTAAGCTAAAATTTAATTATAACTCGAAAGTCGCTACCAGCCGTAATGTGGGGAAAAAAGACTTGGTGAACGGTTACCTAATATATAAGGAAATATTATAGCAAGAATTTAAAAAATATCAAAGTAACTATGGCCCGGACGAAAAAAATATTTTATCAAGGGCCAGAAAAATTTAGTCTTTGTATATTGTATAACAGAAAGCCAGGAAAAAAAAGGATCAAAATCGGGCTAAAGTTTTTTAACAAAAAAATATAAGGTTAGGCTCAAAGAAAGTAAGCTATAATACTGTCTTGAAAATATAGAAAAGCAAATTAATGCAATAAACTAAAGCCCTGCTCAGGCTTAGGGCAAATTAAGGGACCCGCAAAAATAATTCGAAAGCCAAAATGCAAAATTGACTTTTGAATTATAAGACCGAGAGAAAAGACTGTCAACGATTTATTGAGGGAATTTCGGCTGAAAATTATTTTTCTTAGGACTAAGCGTCTAAGTCCACAAAGATTTAAGGCATAATTATAATTGATATTGGTTTATTTAAATAAAACCCGATATAAAAAAAAATTATATCAAAGTAAAAAAAATTTTTACCAGTAATTAATGATAATAAAAAATAAAAAAATAAAAAAAAGAGGTATAATGTACTTTATATTTGACTAAGACCTTCGGATAGTTTTATCTTAGCCTCAAAGCCCAGTTCCCGGATAGCCTTATCAACCAGGGCTATGGAGAATTTAGGGTCGCCCGCCCTAGCGGGTAAATGGATAGCCTCAGGGGCTAGGGGCGAGCGCCGACGCAAAATTTTAAGAACCTTAAGCAGGCTAGCCGACTTACCAGTAGCCACGTTATAGACTCCGTTTCCTTGAAAGGGGGCCACAGCCGAGACAATTAAAGCTCGCACGGCGTCGGAGACGTGCAAAAAGTCACGGCTTTGAAGGCCGTCGCCGTAAATAATAGGCGCTCGAGAGTTTTTAAGGGCCTCGTTAAAGACCGGGACCACTGGGGCGTCGGCCCCTTTGGCCGACTGGCCAGGGCCGTAAACGTTAAAAAAGCGAAGGCTAATGGTCTCTAAGCCCTCGGTTTCGTAAAAAAATAAAGCTAAGTGTTCACCTAAGAGCTTTAAGGCCGCGTAAGGGGTGTTGGGCCTAGGGAGAGTAAGTTCGCCATGAGGTAGCGGGGCGTCGCCGTAAACAGCGCTAGTGGAAGCGTAAATGACCCGAGAAACTTTATGAAGCGAGGCAGCCCTTAAGACATTTAAAGTGCCTAGGCCGTTAATATCAAGGCATAGATCAGGTTCGATTTGACTTTGGGGGACCGAGGACATGCCGGCTAAGTGAAAGCAATAGGCTGTTTGGTGGCTTAATTTTTCCACCAACTCTCTATCCCTAACGTCGCCTAGATAAAATTGCACCGAATCCTTAATCTGATTTAAATTATCAAATGAACCGCAGGAGAGATTATCTAAAATCTTAACTTTAAGGCCGAGATTTAAAAGCTCTTTAGCTAAACGAGAGCCAATAAAACCAGCCCCACCGGTAACTAAGGCCGCCGCGCCCGGCGTTAGGCAGACCGAAGAGAGCGAGGGAGAGGGTGTTTGGTTTAAGGGCATAATTAATATTTTTAGCGTAATTTATAGGGTCAATTTTTAGTTAAAAAAAAGTCAGTCAAAAATAAATTTGAAGTAAAGGTAACCGTTCACTAAGTCTTTTTTTCCCCACATTGCGGCTGGTAGCGACTTTCGAGTTGAAATTAAGTTTGATCGTAGCGCAAAAACCCCTCTCGAAAAAAAATCTCTGAATATGGAGTCGGGAGCATTTTTTTTCTGCCGACTCCAAAAAAAAATTATTATTGATTTATATTCGCAATAAGGAGA
>JAITQT010000511.1 GCA_031288745.1 Deltaproteobacteria bacterium | reverse complement strand
ATCGTTTCCGAGCTTGGAGTCAAGCTTGGTAAGTTTATGAAGAAAAAATGTATGAGCAAGGCGAGACTGATAACAGAAATGGAAAAGATTTGTATCGGCGTAAAAGATGGGCACCGAAGATTGCTTACTCCGCTAACAAAGACGCAACGGACAATAATGGGGGAAATTGGGCTGTCCGAGCAAGACCTTATGGCTTACATTAGCGGCTCCTGACCCTGGCCCCATAAGGCTAAAGACTTATATGTCTCTGGAAGAGAGGGATCGGTAGATAAGAGGCTGAAAGTATGCGCCCGAGAGAATAGGCAGGGGAACCCAAAGAGCGGGAGTGTCCTCCGGGGAGAGGGGTCTGCCTCGAGCCCTCAAAAATTGGGGGTGTAAAAATATACGGAATTTAGGTTAAACATTAAGGACCTATAGAGTGTCCGGTCGAAAGGTCTTAAAGCTAATAAAAAAAATTATTCTGGCTTTAGCTTCGCCCTCCAAGGTCTATTTTGAGTGCTCCGACTATGATTTTGATTGAAAGTAATAAAAGCCCCTCTAAGATTAATCTAATTGATCTAAGCCTTTCCGAACTTAACGACTTGGTCGAAGGCTTAGGGGAAAAGCCTTTTAGAGCCCGCCAATTGGCCAGTTGGATCTTTAGGAAGGGGATCGACGATTTTAACCAAATGAGTGATATTTCAGCTTCTTTTAAGCGTCGCTTAGAGGCTCAGACCACGGCTAAACAGTGTCTTAAAGTGCTAGAGTTGGCTCGGGACCAAGACGGATCTATAAAAATTCTTTGGGAGCTTTTCGATGGCAATAAAATAGAGAGCGTTATTCTCCAAGAGCGCGAACATCTGACTCTGTGTCTTTCGACCCAAGTCGGTTGCCGCATGGGTTGTTTGTTTTGCCGCACTGGGGCCATGGGGTTAATCAGAAACCTTACTCAAGGTGAAATCTTATCCCAGTTTATTATGAGCCCAAGCTTGTTGGGCGTTTCTAAATTAAAGCTTACCAACGTGGTTTACATGGGTATGGGGGAGCCCTTAGACAATTTGTCGAACGTTTTAAAAAGCTTGGAAATCTTTACCGATCCGGCCTACATGGCTCTTTCTCCTCGCCATATCTCTCTTTCCACCGTTGGCCTAGTCCCGCAGATAGAAGAAATCGCCGAAAAAGGAAACTTAAAGGCTGGTTTGACCGTATCTTTAGGCTCGGCCACGGACGATTTGAGGAGTTATCTAATGCCGATTAATCGGGCCTATTCCTTAAGTCAATTGAAGAAGGCCTTGGCCGATTTCCCCTTACAAGGAGGAAGGCGCATAACGGTGGCCTACGTCGTCATTAAGGGCGTAAACGATTGCCTTGACCATGCCCGGGCCTTTTCTAGATTTTTGGGCGGCCTCAAGGTTAAAGTAAACCTCATCGCTTTTAATCCCTGGCCTGGAGCGCCTTTCGATCGTCCAAGCGAAGAAACGGTTCAGGCTTTTAAAAAAGTTTTAGTTGAAAAATTTCACACGGTCATAGTCCGGCGCTCCAAAGGTCTCTCCGTTAACGCTGCCTGCGGTCAATTGGCCGCCCAGCGCGCAGAGCCTTCCCCTTCGGTTTAATCCTCATCACTTCTTCACTCTAGTTTAAGCTTAAAAAAATAAAATTGGCTAGGTTTGGCTTTTCTCGGCCCCTAACTGCCTCCCCACTCCTATTCACAAAGTTAATTGAAAGGAGTTTATAGAGGTAAAAATAAATCAATATCTAAGCTATCTTTAGCTATGCTCCTTATATTCTTAACCCCCTGGGCGTTAATCTAAGCTATATCTTGATATCCTCCCCTTTACATGTAGAGACGGTTGAAGAAGTCTTAATTTGCCAACTTATTAGCGAGAGATGCGGACGTAGTTATTTGAAATCCGCTGTTTTCAATATCTCAAAAGGCCATGACGAGTATTTAATCAAAAAAATGAAAAACTATAGCTTTTTATCACCTCTTTGAATAGCTCCCTAAATGAGCTTGGCCGTTAGAGAAAAAAATAATGGCTAGCGGGTTTTTTAATTTATAGTCTTGGTCCATAATTCTAATTTTTTTTGTGATTTATTTTATAGTTAAAAAAATTATCTAACACACCCTTGACTTTATCTGAATTTATTGGTAGAAATATTATTTAGCAATAAAAGACATTAACCGCTAGGCTTTTCGTCAGTTTTTTCCCCTATTGGAGGTTGGTCGATTATGTCAATTTTTAAAAAAGGCTTTATCGGCTCGCCAATATCGGCTGGGCTAGACAACCATTCTAGCCAGGATTTAGGCCAAATTGAGCCGCCCTCCACCGCCTTAGGCCCCTGGCCCGAAACTAACGCCAGCGTGGCCCTAACTATTTGGGCTTTGGTCTCAGAAGAGGTGGGCCAGAAGAATAAAAAGCCTGATGCTCCCTGTCTTAAACTTTTTTTAAGTCGCGGCGAGACTCAGATGGGGCCAAGCGGTTGGGGCCTTCCGCTCGAGAGGGTTTTTGGGGGTGAGAGTTTAGACGAGGCGGCTCATAGGGCGGCTCGCGTAACCACGGGCATAGAACCCAATTATATTGAGCAGCTAAGCGCCTATAGGCCTTTGGGAGAGGGAAAGGAAAAAATCGAGGTGCGTTGTCATTACCTGGTTTTAGTCGATCTTAACCGAAAGTCTATTGAAGGGTTAGAAAACGAATACGGGGTCTGGTTTTCGTTTGGCTTTGAGCAAGGCGAGTCTAAAATAGAACTCTCTGGCCCTGAGGTAAAACTAGTCTTGCCCTTAATTAAACAGACAGTCAGCCAAGGCCGGTTAAAAGAGAATAGGTGGAAAGCCGCTGACAATGCGGACCTCCCGCTTGATTGTTGCCCGGCTGTGGTTGAATCGCTCTTAAGGCTCCAAAAAGCGGCTGAAGAAGAGGATCTAATCTTTAATTTAGCTCCCGAACGCTTTACCTTAAGTTTCCTTCAAAGTTCTTTGGAATTGATATTGGATAGAAAATTGTTAGCCCCAGCCTTTAGGAGAAAAATCGCCCCTAAACTTAAGCCGACCGATAGATTTTTGGGCTTAAAGCAATTTAGGCCCTCGAGGCTCTTTGAGTACAATCCTCTTTGGCGTTTTAAGGAAAATGAGTAGCTACACTGGCCTCTTTGAGCTTGGTAAGGCAGAAAGTGCTACCCTTAATCCTAAGAATCGGCCATAGTAAAGCCAAGGTTTTGTCTTTTCTCGATTATTAATTATCGAGCTAAGATTGACCCTTAGAGCTAAATTTTTAGATTGCCCCCCAGTGGGCAATCTTATTTGGTGGGCCCGGCAGGGACGCTAAGTTGAGGGTTTAACGTCCGATCTAGCTTGGCAGTAAGATATAAAGGCTAGGGGGGATGTAGCAAGGCGCAATCCAAAAGAGCCGAAGGCCAGCCCTAAGGTCCGTAGAATCTCAAATCGCATCAAGCAGATATGAGCTGACCTACTAATAAAACAAAGCGAAATCCAATACTGCCCGAACTTATGGATATAAATGCGGCAGGTGGAATATGACCTCAATTTAATTAAAGATGATCGAAGCGCAAAAAGTCCCCTTTATCAGTCATTAATTTTGTAACATGTCCTTATTACTAATTAATTTGTTAGACTATTTTGCTTTTAAGAGGTCTTTGCGCTTCGATCAAACTAAAATGTTAAGAGTAGTCTCCTTCGTGTTAGTTCACAAAAGTGAATGTTTAAAGGCCCGTTCACAAGAGAGAACGTTGCGGTGCCAAGCCTATTGAAAGGGAAGGCACATACCGCAACAATGTAGCCCCCTATAGGAGCTTAGTAATTTTATCATTAATTAAAGGTAAAATATATGGTTGGAGCCCGAGCTAAGTAGAAACCTCAAAAGAACTAATGTTAAAATCTTAAGGGTATGCTAAAACTTAATTACAACTCGAAAGTCGCTACCAGCCGCAACGTGGGAAAAAAAGACTTGGTGAACGGTTACTGGATATTACCTTGGCGGATATTTAAGTAAGGGAAATAAGTCTTAATAGATAATTTTTTAATGATTTAAATAAATTTAACTGGCCTGGAGATTTTCGCTTTTGTGCGAGGCCTCTCCAGGCCAGTTGATATTTTAGAGGTAAACTTAGGCGAGTTCCTTTTCCGCAGCTTTCATAATCCTATCTAGTTCTTTATGAATCTCAGGTTTAAGAAGGCTTTCAATCGGAGCTTGGTTTAAGATGGTCTGTACTTTTTCCTCGGCCCTATCGACGATAGTTTTAGGGTCTTTGAGCCAGTTAGAGAAGGTTTTACAGTTTAAGATATTAGGAACGTGGCGTTTTTCTTTCCTCAAATATTTTAGGGTTAGTTTACTCGAAAGGTACTTCCCCGTTTCTGATTGGGCGGCTATGTCGTTAACGGCTAAAGTTTCTGTGGTTATGTCGATTCCGTTAATAAATGCCTTTAGATAAGTCATGATTTCGTCTATGAGTACCAAGGATTGGTGGCTGTATAGGTTGCCACACTCTAGAGAGCCAGCCCCCACTTGGTAGGTTACGCCGTTAATGAGGCCCATTAAAATATTGATTCCGTAATGAAAAATAACCTGATGTGGCTGACAGTCGCCGCTTAGAAGAGTGTTGGCTAGGCTGGGCAGCCCGTAATATGCGCTCATTTGGGTGCCGGCGGCTGCTAAGACCATTAATTCAGGCGAGTGAGTTAAGCTAAGGCCGCTTTTCATGTCTAAATACTGGAACAAGGTGTAGTACCACTGTCCTATACCTGGAAAGAGCGACTGAGCGATACAGATAGAGCCTAAAAACTCGGCCGTCATCTGAGTCATGCAGCCGGCCATAGTGTAAGGGGCGCTTCCGCCCATTAGCACGGTTAAGGGCGTCATGACGTTAATGCCGTATTGGCCGTAGAGGAGTAATCGTTCGATTTCGTCGTAAGGAAATTTTAATGGAGCGATAACGCAGTAGATCCCAGAGAGGAGGGGCCTTTTTTTGAGGGCCTCGCGGGAGCCGGCAACGGTGGCGGCCATTTCCAGCTCGAATTTTAAGTTTTTGGAGCCGGTGGTAAGGGCCCAGAAGTGTTTTTCGGTGTTCTCTAGGACAGTTTGCACAGTTTTGACGTCATAGATATAAGCCGGTATGTCGCTCGGTGTCATAGTGCTGGGAGCATTAATGTGAGGCAGAGCGTTTATTAATTTGACAGAGTCTATCTGATCGCTAAGAGTTAGGGGTCTAGAAGAGCAGTCGCGCATGTCGTAAAACGAAACCGGGCCTCCTCCTTGCCTAGTGTACCTCGCGCCTTGCTGCATTATCATGTCGTTAATCTCATTAGGGGCGGCGCAGAGAAAGGACCTAGGTGCTAAGGCCAAAAGCCTTTCGACTACGTTGGGTTTTAAAAATACTCTTTTGCGATCGTCTGAGATCCTAGCGCCCGCACCGGAAAGGGCCTCTAGGGCAGAGGGGTGGTCGAGAGATAAGCCGACTTTCTCAACTACCTCAAGGGCTGCTCCATGGATTTGGGCGATTTGCTCGTCGGTTAAGACGTTGTAAATAGGAAGCATGGTGTCTCTCTCTTTTTTAATAATGAGTAAATAAATGGAGCTTTTTATTTTATACCTTAAAAACTAACTAGGTTTTACCCTAAATCTGGCTAAACCTCTTTAGTTATCTTAATGGCCGCGCCATTAGCCTTTTTAGGGCGCTGCTCTCAGCTTAGATAAAGCTAAAAGGGCGGCTAATGATATTAGTTATTTTGAGCCCTAAATTTTTTCCTTTCCTTAGCGCGACAAATACCGGAAGGGCCATGAGATGAAAAAAGGCTCTTCGCCCTTACGGCCACTTCTAGAATCTAAGTTAACTATAAAGATGAACTTACATGATTGCAAGGCTTATGACGAAAGTATCTAAATATCCTAGCGGTTAAAGTGGTCTAAGGGCTAGAGAGTCAGAAATTTTAGCTTTACTATTCTATCGAAAGACTTTTTTAGCTGGCGCGTAAGATATGACCGGGCCGGAATAAACGTTTACCAATAATTTTGAGCTGAATTTAACCTAGGCTTAGCTCAAATCATATTTAACCGCCTATTTGGCCTTGCCCTCCGGTCCTCCGTCGAGGGCTGGCCACGACCATAGGTAAGAATTGCAAAAAAAATAACCCTAGGGAGCGAAAAAAATAATTAATAATAAGTTCTAAGTAAGAGTCTAATTCGTTAAATAAGGGAGCGAACGATGGCGTCTTTAGTATTATCGACCTTTTTAGCTCACGTTTCGGCTGAATATAGGCTAGCGTTCTGGGTTATTTTTATGCGATAATAGGTTAAAATTGGATTAACTGTTGTGGCGCTCAACGAAAGCAAACGAACAAGTGGGCTAAACATTTCTACTTCCAACTCTCCGCTTAAGCTGGCTTAAACGCGCTAAGGTTTTTTATTTGGAGAGTTTACTTTAAATCGATAATTGGACTAGCTCCAGATAAGGGGAGTTTGTATGAAGAATTTATCCTTGTTTGATATTCCCTTTGAGCAATTAATTTCGGAGGATCGATTATACGTCGATAAGACCGGCTATATTAGCTTGATGGTTAACGAATTTAAAGGCTGTTTTCTCTCTAGGCCCAGGCGGTTTGGAAAGACTTTACTCCTCGACACAATCCATAGTTTATTCTTAGGCCGCGAAGATCTTTTTAGGGGTTTGGCTATAGAATCGAGTGGTTGGGAGTTTAAAAAACATCCGGTGATCCGGATAAATATGGACTATGAAAAACTCTCCAGCGCCTCTAAATTCAAAATTAACGTTGGGAGGGAATTAAAGAGAGTGGCCGAGGCCGAAGGCATAAAATTAAAGACGGATTTAATTACTGAGATCTGGGAACGACTTTTGAGTTCATTGTCAAAAAAATATGGCCTCGGCGTGGTGGTTTTAATCGACGATTTTGACTCCCCGGTTGTCAAGAATTTAGGAGAACCTAACTTAGCTAAGGAAATGGCTAAGATTATTAACGAATTATTTTCATCCATTAAAAACTATATGGAGTACATTCGATTCGCTTTCGTCACTGGAGTCAGCAAATTTATTCTGCCCCCTCTCGACACTGAGAACAACCAATTTATCGACATTACCTTAGACCCAAGATTTGCTGGGATTTGCGGTTTTACCATAACTGAGTTCGATGAGGCTTTCAAAGATAGGATGTTTGAGGCGAACAAAGTTTTGAAAGCTAAAAATCAAATTGGCCGTAAGACCGACGAACTGGCCTTTAGACAGCGTATTATTAAGATGTACGCTGGCTACGATTGGTTGGGACCTGAGACTATACTAAATCCGCACTCTACCCTCAATCTTTTTCAACAAAAATCATTCGGCTCTTTTTGGCCATTAATTGGCATGGCCCCTTGTCTGGCGGAGCTAGTAAAGAACGCGCCCTTTGATTTCCTCCGACCAAAGTTAGACGGTTATATTGGCGAAAATATCGAACAAACCTCCATTCTCACCCCCCAAGTCGGTCCTGTTCTCTTTCACAGCGGCTATTTAACTATTAATAACGTCACTCGGGTAATGGAAAAAGACGGAGATATCGAAAAAGAGATAGATTATTATGCATTTAAGATTCCTAACGCTGAAATTACCCTCATTTACGATATTTTTTGCCTACGCGAGATCTTTGAAGAAAATTTAGAATTCATCAAAGAGAAACAAGATGAGGTTATCAGCGCTATCGAAAATAGACATTCCGCTTTCTTGGCCCGGTTTTTAGGCACATTGTTATCTGGCCTCCCGCCTCGTCCGAAAGTTAAGCAAGATAGATATTATCGCTCTTTGATTATGAGCGCTATGGTAGCCATGGGCGCGGAACCGAAAAGCCGCGTGATTGGTACCACGGGTCCAGAAGGCGAAATATTAGTCTTGCCTAGTAAAGAACGCTTGATTATCGAAGTGAAATACGTTAAGCCAGATAAAAATGATGAAAACGCAGATAAGGCCGTAAAACTAGACGTTGCTTTTAACGCGGCCCTTACAGAAATAGTTGCTAAAGAAGCATCCGAATCTTTTATCCAACTAGGCGAATTTGTTATAGGGTTGGGGGTAGCGGTCTACGGGTGGCTCCGTGGAAGGGTTGGCGTAAAGGTCGGTTTTTTGAAATAGTTTTTCTATTGCTGGTCTTAATTAGTCGCAAGGTTAGCCCTATCTTGTTAAAGCATTAACTGTGCTTATAGGGCTAAAAAGATTTTGAGATAGCCAAAAATTTAAATAAAAAAGAACCCTCGGGTTTATAACCAAAGCTCAGGTTTTAGGATAGATGATGATAATAGCCTAAAAAGCGAAAGCGAGGAGCGCTGGTTTTTTTTACCTAAAAAAGTTGAGATTCGCGCCTAAGCGGGCCTCGCCGATATGTTAGCCCGGATTCGTTCCGAGCTGGTTCGAGTAGAGCTTCTGTTGAGCCGTAAGACACTCGCCTACGCCTGTGTGTCTAGGTATGGCCAGAAGACATCGGGCTCGACCAAATTAGGCTCTGTAATATTATTGCCCCCGTAAGGGCAGGACCTCTAAAAGTCATCGCCGAGCTAGGCTCCGGTGTTAAGCCCCTTACTGAAATAAGGGGCATGTAAAAAACCATCTGGTTGACTAAGGTAAGCGAATTAAGTCAGCTACGTTATTGTAGGTTAAAGACCAACAGTGCGAGGCCTCCGGCCTCCCGGCCTATCCCATAAAAGTGGTGGCCCCCTTTTAGAAGGCACCGAGAGCGAATCTTGCGCGCCCATCGTTCTATCATTAAAGCCCTTAACTTTCGAGGAATCGAACGTTAATGGTTATAGCTAAACTACAGTAGCCAAGAAACCATTTCCGTTATGGTTGTCTAAGTGAAAGCCGATGCGTCTGACGGCCCTACTAAGTTCAAGGTTATCAAGCTGATTGAGTTATAGCCCTAAGGTGTTCTAAACTTAGGCGTTCCTTGGTCGCTAGACGAAGATGAAATCGGCCCCGGCTAAGTTGGAAGCCAATGAAAAACTTAATAATGATCGAAGCGCAAAAACCTCTTAAAATCAAAAAAGTCTAAAAAATTAACTAGTAATTTGGCTATGTTACATATTTAAGAATTGATAAAGGGG
>JAITQT010000510.1 GCA_031288745.1 Deltaproteobacteria bacterium | reverse complement strand
ATATCCTCAATTCTCTTTTTATGGTCGTTAGCGGGCTAGCGGTGGCCTTGATGGTTAACACTGGCCTAAGCCTAGCTTTCGTCTTTCTCTTACTAAGTCTTAGCGCCCTTTTCGTATCTTTCGCAGCCGCCCTTTCGGTTTCCAAAAATTCCATAAACTCTTTAGTTAGACTTCTCTTAACTATCTTATATCGCCCCAAAATAAAGGGCCTAGAACGGCTAAAAGAGTTAGCCCCTGGCCCGGTCATGATAATTCCCAACCACACCTCTTTCGTCGACGTAGCCTTTCTAGCTGTCTATATCCCCCTAAACCTTAGTTTCGCCATTGATTTAAAATGGTCAAAAATCTGGTGGGTCAGGATCTTTACCAAATTGCGCCGGACTATCCCAGTCGATTCGACCAACCCCTTATTGGCCCGCAATCTAATTGACGCCTTAAAAGAAGGCCAGGCGGTGGTCGTCTTCCCCGAAGGGCGCATTACCTCTAACGGGAGCCTAACTAAAATCTATGACGGGCCAGGCCATATAGCCTCACGCTGCGGCTGCCCTGTCATCCCCGTCTTTTTTAGGGGCCTGGAATACACTAGTTTCGGAAGGTTAAAAGATACTCTTAAAAATAGGCCAAAAAAAAACAAGGTGTCTATGACCGTTTTCGGGCCTATCTATCTTGAAAAAAAACCTAAGGAAGGGGAAAGTCGGCCAGCCTTTAGAGAGCGGCTCAACTGGGAGATTTATAATATCTTAACTAAAGCTAAGTTCGAGAGCCAAGAGATTAACCTTAACGTTTATCAAGCCCTTTTGGAGACGGCTTATCTTAAGGGTGAGGGCCGGAGAATTTTAGAAGATATTAGAAGAAATCCTATCTCCTACAAAACCCTAATAAAACAAATCAAAGTTCTAGCCTCTTATTTTAGAAAAACGCTCCCCACAGACCAATACGTGGGCCTAATATGCCCAAATTCGACCATCCTGGCTGCAGCCATCTTTGCCTTATGGGCCGATTCGAAAGTTGCGGTCATGCTCAATTACAGCCAGGGGCTTCAACCAATGCTTTCGGCCATTAAGGCCTGTGACATTAAAACAGTTATTAGTTTAGAGGCTTTTATCGAACAAGGTAAACTCTCAGAGCTAGTAAATACCCTTCCAGTCGAAACTATCTATCTTGATCGTTTAAAATTAAGCTTTTTCGAAAAGCTTAAAGGCCTATTTTTTAAGCCGTCTTTAGCCAAACCCTCCGAGCCCGCAGCCGTGCTCTTTACCTCTGGTTTTGAGGGTCGACCCAAGGGAGCTGTCTTAAGTCACTCAAACCTTCTCTCCGACATCTACCAAGCGGTGGCTATTATCGGACTTAACGAAGATGACGTCCTTTTTAACTCCATGCCGGCCTTCCACGCTTTCGGTCTTAACGTTGGTCTGATCTTACCTCTAATTTACGGTCTTAAAGGGTTCGTTCACCCTAACCCGTTAAAGCTCAAAGAAATCCCCGAGCTAATCTACGACACCCGCTCCACGGTGGTTATAGGTAGCGACACCTTCGCCGCCGCCTGGGGCAAAAACGCTCATCCCTATGACTTTTCCAACGTAAACTTTATGTTTCTCGGGGCCGAACGGCTCAAACCCTCCACGGTCGATCTCTATCTCAATAAACTTAGCCTACGAGTATTTGAGGGCTACGGAGTGACCGAGGCTTCGCCTATCCTGGCCATATCCAACCGCATGCGCTCTAAAAAAGGCTCGGCAGGTCAATTTTTACCCGGCGTCAAATGGCGCTTAGAGCCGGTCGAGGGTTTAAAGGAAGGGGGAAAACTTATGGTTAAAGGCCCCAACGTCATGCTCGGCTACCTCCGAGCTGAAAAACCTAAAGTCATTGCCCCTTTAAAGGACGGCTGGCACGATACAGGCGACGTGGCTCAGGTCGATAACGAAGGCTTCCTTTTTATTAAGGGCCGGGCTCATCGCTTTGCTAAAATAAGCGGTGAAATGATCTCTTTGGCTGCAATAGAAGAGCACTCGGCCCTCTTGTGGCCTGATAATCCCACTGCTGTCTTAAGCATAGTCGACCCCACCCGGGGGGAAAAGCTGGTTTTGGTTTATGAAAAAGGCTTTAGCCCTGATTTGGAGGCCCTAAAAAAAGCTATCCGCCAAAGCGGCCTCTCAGATCTTTATATCCCAAAAACTACGGCCGAAGTTGAAAAAATCCCCCTTACCCCTTTGGGTAAAGTTAATGCGGCCTTGTTAGCCGAAACGTTACAAGAAAGCCTTAAAGAAGACCGAGGAGGCCTCAAAGGGTAAGAGCCTTTTCGAGCAGCACCCTTAAGCGCCCTAACGGCCTATAAACCAAAGATCTTAGGTTTAGGGCTAAGATATAGTTTATAACCGTTCACAAACCTTCCCTGGGGGGTGCTACCCTTAAAAATTTTAGCAATACTTTCCATGCGCTATGGTGAAAGTTGCCTTTAATAGATTTTTCAAATTGCAAGGCTAATTCCATCCATAAGCCAAGATTAGGCTCTATTAAGCTTAAAAAAATATTTATCGCGATAGGTCAGGCCCTTTCGGGCTCCCCCCCCGCACAGATCCCAGCGGGCGCAATTAACGCACTTCGCTCTTCTCTGGATGTTTAGCGTCAAACCTCTCTTCAGGATAGGGATGTACAACTTTAGGGTAAGGTATCTTCCTCCACCACTCCGGCCTTAAGCCATTTCTATTAGCCGCAGTTTGCGTTGGTCAGCAATCCTACATCCATACATGCCATAAGATCATCATGAGCTATGGAATCGAAAAACCCTTTGAGGTCCGCATCGAGTATTCAGTTCACTTTCTTTCTCTGCCTATCGCCACCGCCAATGCCTCTAAGGCCTCATGACAGCCCCTTTTAGGCCTAAACCCTTAAGAGAAACCAGGAAAATCTTCCTCGTAGATGGCCGATAGTACTCTTGATACCGCTTGTTGAGCTATTTTATCTTCTACAGCCACTATACCTAAAGGTCTCTTCCTTCCATCTGCCTTTGGGATATATACACGCTTAGCTGGCAGGGCCCAATAATTCCCTTCTGCTGCCGCTCATGCAGCTCCTTAAGGTTTCCTGTCAGATTCTCCTGGTAGTCTATCCACATCACACCATCTACTCCAGGCGCAACTCCTCTCTTTAGTAAGTAGAAGCTCTCCTCAAGCAATTAAGGTGTTACATGATGAAGCTGCGCCGTTAATTTGGCACTCTTATCCTTCTTGCCCCGTTCGCGCACCCGAGTTAGTCCGCTATTTATCATCTCTCTTTTCACTCCTTCTTCGGGAGATACTTCGTTTTGGTTCCAGTTCTGCGTCTGGGTCATGATTTCTGGCCTCGTGTTCTACAGAGTCCGCCCCTTCCCTCAGAGCCTCCGCCCACCCACAAGCGGCAGTTGTTCGGCCCCTTCATCAGTACTACGAGCGAATCTGACTTTTCTGCCCCGCACCTACATAGATTACGCATTCCGCTTCCTACGCCGTACCCGGTTTCCATGCGAGGCAGCTTTAGGCTCAGATTTGCGCCTTAGATTGGCTATAAAACCTTAAGAATCTTTTGATAGATAAAAATTAGGGCCGAATTTTCCCTAAACCGAAGTTCCTTGGGTAAGAAAAAAAAAGGATGTAATTTTCAATAGTTATAAAAAAAATTATTTTTTCCTATGGGTACACTGGTACCTTCTCATCTAGCAACTGGAATGCCTTTT
>JAITQT010000507.1 GCA_031288745.1 Deltaproteobacteria bacterium | reverse complement strand
ATATATTTTAACTTTGATTAATGTTAAAATTACTAAGCTCCTATAGGGGGCTACATTGCTGCGGTATGTGTCGTCCCTTTCAATAGGCTTGGCACCGCAGCGTTCTCTCTTGTGAACGGACACAATATCATCAATATCTATCATAAAAGATTCGAGGGCTTAAAAGATAAAGATGACTCAAAAAGCTAAGCACACTCACGATTTTGTGGAAAATTATTCCGGCCCTCTGGCTCAAGGCTTTGATCGTCAGATAGATTTAGCTACTCTACAGGTCTATTTGCAGAAGATTTCCAGCGACGATTTAATGGAAGTATTGTTGCCCCGTCTGACCGAAGAGGAAGTGTCGGAGTTTTTTAATTTGATAAATTCGTCCCTTAAGCGTGGCCTAAGCTCGGAGGAGTATCACGGGCTTTTCCTTAAAAGTCCGCCTCCCGGACCTCGTTGAAGTATAGAAAAATATATGACATTGCACAGCCGTCCAACAAAAATTGCTAAAAAAAGCAACTTACATAAAAGCAGCTGGCTATAATGATCTGATGTATTTCTTAAATCGAGAGTAACCAAACTAGGTCAGAAAGCTTAGGATTTCTCACCCAGTTCAGTTGGGCGAGAGGAGTCGCCGCTTTATACCACAAGTATGTTTTAGGATGCTGCGGAGGCTATAAGATGAGCTATCAAGTCCTGGTTGTGATAGGCCCAACATTTTGGAGAGCAAAATCAAGTCTAAGGATAAGTCACAAGTTGGGAAGGATGGAGCTATGAACACCTCAAACCTAACTCTATAAGGACTCTATTGAAATGCACTCTCTTACTTAGCCTATACGTTTTGGAAGCTAAGCCCCTTGAGTCTTGGACAGCACATTTTTAGGAAAAACATTTTTCCAGATTCTTTTCTGAATCCCCCTGAAAGTGGCTCATTATAAGTTTTTTCTAAGTTTTACCATAATTATCTTGGGCGGCTCTAATTCAATATTATCCCATTTCGAGCTACCAGCGATAAAAAAATGAGGAGTTCTTCCTCAAAGTTGGGAAACTCAAAAACAGCTAGCCTACCCTCCCAACACCTGAGAGGGGGCTAGCTCTTTGAAAAGAGAAAGATTAAGGTATCATTTTAGGAAAAATATACTGGCAGACCTAAGTTAAGTAGGGCTGGTCCACCCAACAAGATAAAATAGGCTACTGGAGAAGTCATTGAGGAGAGTTTTATACCCATAAACGAACACTTTAACTTACAGAATAAACCATTATACGGCTCTCTCAACCTCGAAGTTGGGAAAACGCAGATAATACCTTGCTGCTTCGCTGGCGAACTATTTATTGGCCACCGTCAGATATCCCGCTTGAAACATTAGAGTCAACGGCTGGATATTTCCGACTTCGACCTCGTTAAGGCCCTAGTTTAGGAAATTATTGGTTCTAAAAATCTCGTGAATCTGAAAGTCATTTCCCAATAGCTGCGACAAAAATTTAGGAGGGCTGGTGTTAAGCCAAAAACTTCCAAACTTGGTATTAGTAAAGACGCTAAAGACCGACTAAAGGTTTAAGAGACGCGAGTTACCATCCCAGGAATAGCCGTCGTACTTATTGATAAGTTCCTCTCTTAAGAGTTCAACGGTAGCGTCCTTGGGGCGGGAGCCAGTAGACATAAACTCCATTAGCTCTAGAGGTCTACCTTGAGGGTCCTCTGGGTCTTTTTCCTACATTAGATCGTCGATAAAGCTATCTAACTCATTTAAGGTAAAATCACAAATTTCTATGAAATCTTCATCGAGGGGCAAATCGACGATGATATTAAGTTTGGAGAAGACTGAGGTTTGGGAAAACTTGGTTATCCCTGTAATGAAGGTAAACCTGCGGTTCTCCCCGGTTGCTTTTAAAGCACAGTAGAAGGTGCCCATGGCGCTTTGAATATCTTTGGCTAGCTCTGTATTTCCGATTTGACTTATGATCGGCGCGTCGTATTCGTCGATGAGCACGACCGGCTTGCAGCCGTATTGGGAGAGAAGCGGTACAATAAGTTTTTCAAAGTAAATGGCGGGTGTTTCGCCATCAAGCTTCAGACCTTTCTGAGAGGCGATTATTGTTAATTTGCGGGATAAATCGCTCTCTAGCCTATTGGACAAAAATCAAGCCTAAGGATAAGCCACAAGTTGAGAAGGATGGAGCTATGAGCACCTTAAACCATTACCGTATAAGGGTTCTATTGAAATACACACTCTTTCTTAGCCTGTACGTTTTGGAAGCTAAGTCCCTAGAGTCTTGGTAAGCACATTTTTTTGGAAGAAATTCATCCAGATTCTTTTCTGGACCTCACTGAAAGTAGCTCAGGATAAGTGTTTCCTGAGTTTTTTAATAATTACCTTGGACAGCTCTGATGGTATTAACTTTTTTTTATAGGCTATTTTTCCTCTTTTTGTTGATTTTCATCTCTTCTCCGCTAACCCCCTTAAGGGCCCAAGGACTTGAGCCGACCGTCTCTATCTTACCTCAGCCTTTAGACGTCGGTTCGCCGGCTCGGGTGGTGATCTCCAATTTTCCTTTGGACGTCGTTATTTCTGGTCGATTTGACGATAAACCCATCTTCTTTTTCCCTCATAACAGCTCTTTGATAGGTTTATTTGGGGCCGATATCGCCTTGGCCCAAGGGACTTATCCTTTGACCCTTTTCTGGGAGGGCGGGAAAAAGAGTTTTGAGGTTGTGGTTAAGGCTAAAGACTACGGTGTTAGAGACATAAAGGTGCCGCAATCAAAAGTTGAGCTTTCCCCGGAGGATTTGGCCAGATCTAAAAAAGAAAGCGACTTAACCAAGGCCGCTTTAGCCATTAAGAGCCCGGAAAAATTATGGAGCGGGGAGTTTATCGAACCAGTCAACTCCCGCGTTAATAGTTCTTTTGGACGTCTCACTCGCCTAAACGGAAAATTAAATTCAAGACCCCACGCCGGGGCCGATTATTTAGCCCCGACCGGAACCCCGGTTAAGGCCCCGGCCGATGGTTTAGTTTTATTGACGGGCGATCATTTTTTTGCCGGTAAATCCGTCTACCTTGACCATGGCCAAGGACTAATTAGCATGTATTTTCATCTTTCTGAAATCAAAGTTGAGGAAGGCCTAAAAATAAAAAAAGGCCAAATCTTAGGCCTGACCGGTCAAAGCGGGCGCGTTACAGGGGCCCACCTTCATTATGGAATCTATATTAACGGTGCCAGGATAGACCCTCTGGTCTTTAGACGCCTTACCTCTCAACTAACCGCTTCGCCGCCCAAGCCAACCTCGGCTTCCAAAGGGTTATAACAGGCTTAAAATTGGGCTATATCTTCAAAAAACTATTAGCGAGATTCATCTTCTTTCAAGCCCAGCCCCCAGGGTTTAGTTAGGGGAGGAATGGCATTCTTCTCTTTAATCTGAAAAGACGCTAAAAGACCAATCGCAGCCGTCGCCCTTCTGGGCTGACGGCTATTATTATGGGAGGTAGTAATCAAGCCTTAAAGCGTTTTGAAGTTGAAACTGCTGGAGGCCCGAATGGCCACTGTGATGAACTAAAGCCCTAAAATTTCCCCTATATTTTCCCTTGGCTTGACTAGATGACTAAGTCTTAAACCGAAGGCGCTCTTAGAGCGCATGAAGAACTTTGAAGGTAAACCCGAACTTATTAACCTTGCATATGCAGAGCTGTCCAATAATTATGGAAAAACTCAGCAAACACTACATCCTTATATAGCCAGTTGCTTTTATAAGTTATCTCTTTTCAGCAATTTTTCGTGTTGTGCAATCGGTGACCTAGCTGCCTTAGCCAAAGGAGGGGCCACCTTGCGCAGCTAAGGGGCAATCAGTTTGAAAGGATACGGTTTTACGCTCAATTTAGCTTTTAAGTTCGATATTTGCCCCTAGACAACTGACAGTGGCTAGGCGAGTACTTCCCTCAAAGCTCTTGCTCGAACCTTTGTCGACTAAATCGCTTAAACGCTTTGCTAGACAAGGTTACCGATTGTAATGCTGGAAAAAGTTCATACTGGGCAATATTTAGGGCTTATAGTAATAAAGTTTACCTACGCGCCTCCATAGGCTTTAAGGTCTCTTATTCTTTAGGCTCTAATTTCTCGTATTTAAACTCGCAGACTAAAACTGTGTCCTTTCTAGTTATTATTAGAAAATCTATTACCCCTCCTGATTTAGTCACTTCCGAAACCACGTTAAAATGCCTAAGCCTTCAGGATCGAATAAATGATAGCCTGGGTCGCCCCTTTCGAGGGTTTAAGCGTCATGTGAGATCCCAGCGAGGCTATCTATCATGAAAAAAAGTCGCTAGACAAATTGAATCCAACTTCTCAAGGGCCTTTTGGAGCCGTTCAATAAGCTTGTTTACGGTTTAAGTCGTTCGACCAAGCCAAAGGTTAAGTAGGTTCGATTCTATGGCTTCATTAACCTCCTTGTTGAGAGTTATCAAACAGACGCTGGTCAATTGAACAGTGTTTTAAAGAAGGAAAAACCAGCCTTGGGCTAGACCATTATGAGGGAAGGTCATTCTACGGATTTCACCGCCATATTTTATTT
>JAITQT010000504.1 GCA_031288745.1 Deltaproteobacteria bacterium | reverse complement strand
CGGGGGGGGGGGGGGTTAGGTAGGCCAAGGGTACGTAAAGAAGAAATGCTAAAGCTCCCGCCTAAAGGCGGTGGTTTTAATCCACCAAAACCAGGACAATAAAATATCTATAAATTCTTTTTATTAAAATTTTTTGATAAATTTTATTATCTTTTTTTTAAAGTGAAGTAAGAGATTAATAGTTGGATAAGTTAGCTAAACGCCTGGCTCTAGCCTAGCTTATTGGTGGGCCAGCTATAAATTTATTTCAAAAATAGGACCATAACCGAAGATATTAGTGATAAATGAGGCTTTTTCAAAAAGTTCCTTTTAGGAACAAAATAGACATAGCCTTCTTAGATAGAGGGTTTTAAGCTCAATTAACTTACCAAAAAGATTGAGGACGCTTATCTAAGGCAATGCCTAAGTGATCATAGGCCCTAGCCGTGGCTAAGCGGCCGCGAGAGCTACGGTGCAAAAAGCCCTCTTGGATGAGGTAAGGCTCGTAGACTTCTAAAATAGTTTCAGCCTCCTCCCCAGCGGCGGTGGCTAAAGTCTCTAAACCAACCGGCCCTCCGTTATACTTAACGCAAACGATATCTAATAAGCGCCTGTCAAGGTTATCGAGCCCGCTTGAGTCGATATCTAGTAAACTTAAGCCCTTATCGGCCGTTTGGCGATCTATTAAACCTTCGGCCTTAACCTCAGCAAAATCGCGCACCCTTCTAAGGAGCCTACCGGCTATCCTAGGGGTGCCGCGGCTGCGTAAGGCTATCTCCATGGCCCCCTCGGGGGTGTACTCCACGTTTAAGAGCTTAGCCGCCCGCTCAACTATTAGCTTTAACTCGTCTGGTCGGTAAAAATCAAGGCGCAGCTGAATACCAAATCTATCCCTAAGGGGGGCGGTTAATAACCCGGCCCTAGTGGTGGCCCCGACCAAGGTGAAGGGCTTAAGATCTAGTCGCATGGATTTGGCCCCGGGGCCTTGGCCAATCATCAAATCAAGCTTATAGTCTTCCATAGCCGGGTAGAGGATCTCTTCGACCACCGGGCTTAAGCGGTGAATCTCGTCAATAAAAAGGATGTCGCCAGAATCTAGATTAGTTAACAGGGCCGCCAAATCGCCCGCTCTTTCCACGATGGGTCCAGAAGTGTTCTTAAAACCAGTTTCCATTTCATTACTAATGATCTGGGCCAAGGTGGTTTTGCCAAGTCCGGGGTGGCCGTGAATTAAAACATGATCTAGACTAGAGCCGCGTTTTTTGGCAGCGTCGATAAAGATGCGCAGTTTTTCTTTTATCTCCCTTTGGCCAAAAAAATCCTTAAGTTTTTTTGGCCTAATACCAATTTCTAAGCCTCTATCATCCTCGGCCGCCTCAAGGCTAAACAATTGGCGCGATTGGCTAACTGAACTTTTATCTGGGCTTTTAGGGGGCCCTTGGCTTTGAAAGCTATCATCGTTATGTAAATCTTTTTTAGACATTTTTAGGCTTAAAAGCGCTCCAATAACGATTAGAGATAGGCTGGGTGGAGCGGTAAAATTCTAGGTATTTAAAGAGAACCTTTTTAAGATCCCTTCTTTCAGCCACCTCTTGGATACCTCTAATGTCTCTATAATATTCGAGGTTTTCGTATATTTTACCTGAATTGCGACTTAAGGCCTCAGCCCTAATGTCTTCTTCATTAACCTCAAATCCTCTAGCCTCCATCACTCTAGGTCCGGTAAAGATGACCATGGCCTGAGGCTCGGCTAAAATCACGTCCCCTAAGGCGGCGTAGCTAGCGATAGCCCCTCCGGTTGAGGGGTCGCCTAAAACTGAAATAAAGGGTAAACCCTCACGTTTTAAACGAGTAATGGAATTTACAGTCTTAACCATCTGCATTAAGGCCGGGGCCCCTTCTAATACTCTCGCCCCGCCCGAGCAGCAAAGACTAACTAGAGGAAGGCGTTTGTTCTTAGCGTACTCGCAGAGCCTTAAAAATTTTTCCCCAAAGACCACCCCCATCGTGCCGCCGGCAAAGTAGAATTCACAGACCGCCAAAGCCACGTTATGCCCGAAAATAGTGGCTTGACCGGTGACTAAGGCCTCGTGAAAGGGGCTTCGCTGATCTTGTTTACTTAGAAAGTTCTTATACTCGCTAGTAAGTAGCGAGGGATGGAGGAGTTGGTCAGCCGTAAGATCGCGGTTAAGCTCTTGAAAGCTATCGGGGTCGGTTAGGCAGTTAATCCAGCCTAAAGCGCCCATAATCCTACTTGAGCCGCACTCGGGGCAAACGTAGTGATTGGCCATAAAATCGGAAAGATTCATTATCTTCCCACAGCCGGCTTCCTTCCCTCCGGCCTTAAGAGACATGTCTCCGCATTTTACGTATTGGTCGGGGCGGTGGGCCGGATCGGTTTGTTCCCCCCATTCCACTCCGGCCGGTATGTCGCGCTCAGTTAGGCTAAAAGTCTTTAGATCCGGGGTTGGCTCGGCCTTGCGCCTAATGGGGGTTAACCTTAATAAAGAAATCCAGCGGCTATTTCTTTTAACCGCCTCTTCTCGGTAGACGCCAAAGGCCTTGGCTCTATTTCTGCGTATTCTTAAGAGGGTTTTAACGTTTCGGCGGCCGAGTTCTTTAACGCTTTTTTCTAAAAACGAAGCTAAAGGCCGAGCGTAACCCTCGATGTCAGTTACTAATTTTGGAGCGGTCAGGACTTGATCGATAATGCCCAGCTCCTTTAGCTCTTGAGCCGTGGGCTTAGATATCAATAAGGCCTCTCTAACTTTGGTGGGGTCACGGAAGATGATGGCTGCTAAACTTTCAGGCGGGGCAGTGGCGTAGAGGGCGTCGTCAAACTGAGCGCGGCGGTCGGTCATCTGAATGGCCAGGGCCCCGCCGCTCCCGCCTTCGCCAATAATAACCGAAACAGTGGGGAGCGGTATGGTTAGAAAGTCACGAATCAAAAAGGCGATAAAAAAGGCCTGAAAGTGCCTAGCGCTCTCCATAGAAATATCGGCCCCATAGGTATCAATAAAGGTGATGATAGAAACCGTGGCCCCTTGAATGGATTTAACGACTGCCTTTTCTAAAAAGCGGATGATTAGAGAGTGATCGTCGGCGGTAAGCATGCCGTGGTTAAGCTTAGCTAAGTCTTCTTTAGTGCGCAGGTTCTCAGGCTTTGGTTTTTGTTGGGCAATGATAAAGATATCTCGTCCCCATTGCTCACTTTCACCTAAAATTAGAGAGCCGTCGTAGGGGGCTACCCTCCTAAAAGAGGGAAAAATAGCTCGAATAAGATCGCTTGAGCGCGGGCGTAAAGGTGAGCGGGTCCGGCGGCGAAAGATCTCGACCACGTCGGAAGAAACATTACTCATTTAAGCTCCAAAAATTAAAGATTAGATTTGATAATAATAAAAAAGGCCGATCGCGACTGCAATCGTTTATTATAACCTGTCTCGGTTCACAAATGTGAACGTTTAAGAGCCCGTTCACAAGAGAGAACGCTGCGGTGCCAAGCCTATTGAAAGGGACGACACGTACCACAGCAATGTAGCCCCCTAAGGAGCTTAGTAATTTTAACATTAAACAAAGTTAAAATATATGGTTGGATTAGAGAGCTAAGTAGAAATGTTAAAAGAACTAATG
>JAITQT010000430.1 GCA_031288745.1 Deltaproteobacteria bacterium | reverse complement strand
CTGAATCCATCGTCAACTTGATGAAAACATGCATGCCATTTTTGTATGCAATCTTGAGTGAAAAACTTAGAGACAATGCCCACCCGAAGGAGTGGAGGCACATCAACGGGAGGGAACGGAAGCAATATTTGTGCCAGTAAAAGCGGTTTAAAAAAAAATTTGACGCTTTGGCCCTGCATATCCTTAGTTAACTGTTGCTTTGCTCGCGTCGCTATGCCATAATAAAAAAAATAACTCTATGGCATTTTAGAGGCTTTATAAATTTAGCCACCTGGGGCCGAGGTCTTTTGTTGTTGACCTTTAATATTTAAATAAGGATTTATTTTAATGAATTATTGTTCTAATTGCGCAAAAATGGTATCTGCGGATGCTCTGAACTGTCCTGATTGCGGCCATCCATTGCCGGGGCCTAGTAGCCCGAAGAGTAAATTGGTCGTTGGTCTTTTGTGCGTTTTTTTGGGAAGTTTTGGCATTCATAGGTTTTACGTAGGTAAGATTGGAACCGGGATTCTTATGTTATTGACCTTTGGAGGTTTTGGTTTCTGGACCTTAATTGATTTAGTCTATTGCTTTTGCGATAGTTTTACCGATTCTAATGGGTATAAAGTTAGAGTAAGTTAGCTCTCTTTTTTAACTAACTGTATTTTATCTTTTATTCTAGACTTAAAAATAAGCCAAGATTTTTTGACCGTAATAGAGCGTTAGACCCCTTTGGGCTCTTTGAGTGTTAAGGGGATAGTTGTAGTATTTTTTGCGCAGAAACCATGTTTTGAGGTTAAGCGATGCCTATCTATGAATTTCAATGCCTAAAGTGCGGACGCGAGTTTGAGGAATTGGTGCTTAGCACTCGTGAAGTCGTTGTCTGTCCAGTTTGCGGCCAAAGTGATTGCCAAAAACATATGTCTAGTTTTAGTTTCGGTCCTAAAAACGGAGGGGACCTTTCCTCCCTGAGTTCATCGTCTTCTTCTTGCGGTTCGTGCGCCTCCACTTCTTGCGTCGGTTGCGGCTCTTCCCATTGAGCGCGCCTAAGTCGGTGACGGTGGGCGCTAGAGGGAGCCCCCTTTCCATTGTTCAGGTTAAAAGCGTCCTTGAACCGTTGGAAAAACTTTTCCCCAACCTTTCATTTATCTTTAAACCTATAAAAACTAGCGGTGACTCTCCCGAGTCCGTCTTAGGGTCTGGCGAGGGCCTCAAAGGTCTTTTTGTTAAAGAAATCGAAGAAGCTCTCTTAACCGGAGAGATCGATCTAGCTGTCCACAGCGCTAAAGACGCGCCCTACCGATTGCCCGAGGGGCTGGCTTTAGCCGCCGCCCCTTTAAGGGCCCCGGCAGGAGATGCGTTAGTTTCTTTAAAGGGCTATAGTTTAATTTCACTTCCCTTAGGTTCTCGCGTGGGGACCTCAAGCCTTAGGCGAAGGGCCCAGTTGGCCGCCTATCGCCCTGATCTAAATATTTGTCCGGTTCGCGGTAACGTGGAGACTAGGATAGAAAAAACCAGGGAAGAATTTTTGGCCGTAGTTTTGGCCCAGGCGGCCCTATATCGGCTGGGGCTCCCCTTTCAAGTTGGTTTTGAGCCTATCGCTCCTAACGTCGTCTTGCCCGCTCCTGGCCAAGGTTTATTGGCCTTGGAGCTGCGCGCAGAGGACCAGTTTGTCCAAAAATTGACTGCCCCTTTAGGTCATTATCAATCAGATTTGGCGCTTAAGGCAGAAAGAGCTTTTATGGGGCGCTTAGGGGCTGGTTGTGCCGCCCCGGCTGCGGCTTGGGCTAGATTTGAGTCTGATAGTTTTATTATGAGCGCTTTGGTGGCCTCTTTGGATGGGAGAGCGGTGATTAAAAACCGCTCTAAGGCCAGTAAAATTTCGCCAGAGGCGGTCGAAGAGCTCGGTAGTAGGCTAGCTGAGGATATTTTAAGCCGCGGAGGGGAGGCGATTATTAAACAGTGCCAGAACAATCCCGCCTCTTAGATAATAGCCAGTCTTTACCCGATAGTTCTGCTCGGGCCCAGGGTAAAGTGTATTTGGTCGGGGCCGGACCTGGGGATAGCTCTCTTTTAACCTTAAGGGGGGCGGAGCTTTTAAAGCGCTGCCAGGTTTTAGTAATTGATAGGTTGATCCCAAGTGATCTTTTGGAGATGGTCAGTCGTGATTGTCGGATAATTGATGCTGGCAAAAGCGGGTCGCGCCACACCCTAACTCAAAGTCAAATTAACTCTGTCTTAGTTCGCTGGGCTCGCCTCGGTAAGGAGGTCGTTCGCCTAAAGGGTGGCGATCCCTACGTATTTGGCCGCGGAGGCGAAGAGGCGGTGTGGCTTAAAGAGCATAACGTGCCCTTTGAGGTGGTCCCCGGGGTTAGCGCGGCGGTTGCCGCAGCCTCATGCGCCGGCATACCGCTAACTCACCGAGATATGAGTTCTCAGCTCGTTATCTTAACCGGTCACGAAAAGCTGGATAAGGATAAGTCCTCGCATGACTGGGCGGCCTTAGCTAAGATGGGCACTCTATCAATAGTTATGGGGGCGGCTAATCTAGCTCAAATTTGTCAAAAACTTATGGCTAACGGGAAAGATCCTCAAACTCCGGCAGCTATGATTGAAAAAGGGGCCACACCGGCTCAAAGGGTCGTTATTGGCACAATAAGTGAGCTACCAACTCTAGCCGCGCAAGCCGGTTTAAGTCCACCATCTTTGGTGGTCGTGGGCCAAGTGGTTAAGTTAAGACAAACTCTTAACTGGTTTGAGGAGCGCCCCTTGTGGGGCCGTAAGGTCATGGTCACTAGGACCAGGGCCCAGGCTGGAAGGTTAAGTTCTCTCTTAAAGGATCTGGGGGCTCAAGTAATAGAGCGGCCCGTTATCCGTATTGAGCCGATTGCCCCAAATCCAGCTTTAGAGATTGTTTTAGATAATCTTATTAACTTTAATTGGTTAATACTTACTAGCCCCAACGGGGCTAGTTTTTTTCTTAATAGCCTCTTTGCGCGAGGTTTTGACGCGAGGAGCCTTAGCGGCCTAAAAATCGCTGTTATCGGTCCGGCTACGGGCGAGGCCTTGGCCCCTTACGGGCTTAAGCCCGACTTAACGCCAT
Organism: Deltaproteobacteria bacterium; assembly: GCA_031288745.1. Classification (GTDB taxonomy): domain Bacteria; phylum Desulfobacterota; class Desulfarculia; order Adiutricales; family Adiutricaceae; genus JAITQT01. Next base: position 2,623 of record JAITQT010000430.1, on the reverse strand, counting down.
TAACATATATGGCCGAGGGCTTGTTGGAATCGTTTAAAGAGGTAAAGCCGGGGAGGTTAATCTTGGCCAGGGCCGAGGGGGCCAGAGACGTTTTGCCAGTGGGTTTAAAGAATTTTGGCTTTGAGGTGACGGAGCTTAATCTCTATCGAACGCTTCCGGCGCTAAATTTTGGCGACCCTTTAACGTTTAAGGAACTAAAAAAAAACCCGCCCCATTTAACCACTCTTACTAGCGCTAGCTCGGCTAAGGCTTTAGCCTCAGTTATTGGCCAGGCAGATAGATTTTTGTTTCCAGTTTGCTCCATTGGCCCGATAACTTCCTTGGCGGCCCAAGAGTTTGGTTTTACGGTGGCAGCTCAAAGTCAGCAAGCCAGCATATTGTCAATGGTTTCGGCCATGACCGAGTATTTTAAGCGAGTTGAGTATAGTTATGAGCCCTGGATATGAATCAAAAGGACGATTAGATCTCAAAAGTCTTTTGAACCCAGCACAGTATCAAGCCGCCGTTTACGACGATGGCCCGCTTTTAATCATCGCCGGGGCCGGTAGTGGTAAAACTAGGACTTTGGTCTTTCGGGTGGCCCATTTGGTGGAGGAAGGTTACGCGCCTTCCTCTATTCTTTTGTTAACCTTCACCCGCAAAGCCGCCGCTGAGATGCTTAACCGCTGCGTGGAGCTGGTCGGCGTTAGCGCCGGCCGGGTCTCCGGCGGCACTTTTCATTCCACAGCCAATTCGATTTTAAGGCATAAGGCCCACCTCTTAGGTTATGATCATAATTTTAGGATCCTCGATCAAGACGACGCTGAAAGTCTGGCTGGCCGCATTAGAACCAGTGAGGTTGGAAAGGGCTCTCACGACGGCTTTCCTAAGAAAAACACTATTTTAAATCTCATAAGTCAGGCTGCCAACCGCGACTATACGGTTAAGCAATTAATCCTTGAATCGTACTATAATCTAAGAACTTACGCCACGGCCTTAGATAGAATTGCTGAAGAGTATAAAAAAATAAAAAAAGAAAGTAACGTCATGGATTTTGACGATTTATTGGTTAATTTAGAATTTTTACTACGTAACAATGAGTCAGAACGTCTAGAGATTGCCAGCCAATTTAGCCACATCTTAGTTGACGAGTACCAAGACACCAACCCCATCCAAGCTAGGATAACCGGTTTACTGGGGCGAGACCATTTAAAAGTGACCGCAGTTGGCGACGAGGCTCAGTCCATCTATTCCTTTAGGGGGGCCACCATCGCTAATATAATGGATTTTCCTAGATTATTTCCCCAAACTAAGATTTTAAAACTTGAAGACAATTATCGCAGTCTGCCAGGAGTGTTAAAACTAGCTAACTATATACTAAGAAAAGCTAAGATTAAATATGAGAAACAATTAAATGCCAATCGCGAAGGGGGGCCAAAACCTAGGATTATAGTTGTCGACAATGTCCACGAAGAAGCCCAGATAGTGGTTAAAATGATACGGGAGAACGTTGACAGTGGCCTTTGTAAGCTATCCGATATAGCCGTTTTATTTCGCAATGGCTCTCACTCTTTTGAGCTGGAAAGCCTTCTTAACAAATATCAGATTGCTTACAGCAAATTTGGGGGCCGAAAATTTCTCGAATCGGCCCATAACAAAGATTTTATTTCTCTTATTCATCTCATCGTTAACCCTAGAGATTGGTTAAGCCTCAGTAGGATTTTAAATCTAATAAGCGGGTTGGGCCCTAAAGGCGTGGAAAAAATCATCGCCTTGGCTATGGAGCGACAAGATTATTGGTGCGATTTTAGTAGGGTATCGGTTACTAGTAAGGCCAAGGATGGTTTAAAAGAATTTTTCGAGGTTCTAAGCCAAATGCATAAACCAACTCTTTCGCCCCCTGAAAAGGTCCAACTGGCCTATGACTATTATACTTCGGTCTTATTAAAGGCTAATTACCGCGACGATTATCATGACCGACTAGTCGATCTAAAAGAAATCCTCAATATGTTCTCTAGAGTGGAAGATCTGAACGTATTTTTAAACGAAATAACTTTGGACCCTCCCAACACCCTACGGTCCGGGGGGGCTATTGATTCGAATAACCGCGAGGATTTAACCCTCTCCACTGTTCATTCCGCCAAGGGTTTGGAGTGGCCTGTCGTTATTATCATTTCGGCCGTCGAGGGTAGATTTCCCTCGTTTTATAACCAAAAAGACACTAAATTGATGGAAGAGGAATTGCGCTTGATGTATGTGGCCGTAACTAGGGCTAAAGATTTATTAATAGCTGTAATGCCTCGCGATTTTCAGCAATCATCTTATGGTTTAGTAGATCCTACGTTCTTTCCCACGCGTTTTTTTCAAGGCTTAAGTGAGGAGACGGTGGACGTCTTTGCCGATGGTATTAAGCAAACTTCGACCTCAATCGCAGCCTTGTTGGAAGACAGCTTTAGCTAATAGGAGAGTTAACTTCTGACCAAATAATATCTAAGGCCCATTAAGTTTTGGCCCTAAGGGCAATAGAGTTTCCTTTCGCTGCCAATGCCGGAAGAAAACTATCTATAAGCTTAAAACCTATTGTAACCTTTTTCTTATTTCTAACTTTGTCTCTCTCTTTAGGCTCAAGATCGGAAGAGCGTCG
>JAITQT010000422.1 GCA_031288745.1 Deltaproteobacteria bacterium | reverse complement strand
ACGAGCCCTTAGAGGCCCTGGAGGCGCGGAGGGGGGCCTTATTACTTAAAGCCCTAAATAAGGCGAAAGAGCAAATCGAGTTTAAAAGATACGCCGATAGATATAAGAGCGAATACCAGCTGGTAAAGCTAGTGGCCGTGGGCATTGTCGGCCGAACAGACGTGCTTTTGGAGATCTATTGAAGTACTTTTTCACTCTTCAATCTTTTTCCCGCTATTAAATTGGAAACCTAGCCTATTTTGGCTAGCTTAGGCCATTAAAAGGCCTATAAGGTTTTGGCGATGAGAGAACTCTTTAATGTCACCTTAATCTACTGCAAGTACCCGGGCTTGTTGCGGCCTAAAGGCCAAGTATGAACTTTTTTAGACCAAACAGAGCGCTTTTTCAATCTCTCTAGCCAAGCTCTAAGAATGTTTGCAAGGCCTCGTTAAGACCCTTGTTTGTCACTTCCCGCTCGACTGAAGATAAGGTTTAATGGGTTAATGGTTGGCCTTGTTCTCGTAATTTGAAAATCTATTAAGCCATTTTTACAGCGGATAGAAGGCGCGGCTAAAATCTCAACGCGCCTTAGGCCTTCTGGAAGGGCTTGTGAACGGTTACGATAGCAACTGGATAAACCAGCACAACATAAGAGAGGAAGAATCTCTAAAGCTTAGCTAGCGAGTCAGCCTCGAGTCTTGTATAGACATTCGTGAGGGTGCCTACGAAGCGTAGATCCTGAAGAGAGGTTTGACGCTAAACATCCAGAGAAGAGCCCAGTGGGTTAATTGCGCCCACTGGGAGCAGTGCGGGGGTGGAGTCCGAAAGGGTCTGACCTATCGGGATAATTAAACGTAGCCCCAAAACCCCCCTCGAAAATAATTCTCGAATGGAGAGGGACCTTTTTTAAGCGTATCGGTCCATAAATCCTTTGAGGTAATGGAAAAAGGCTAATATTTATAATAAATAATATGCTATATAAAATAAAGTATCGGATAAAGCTTCTTAAGGTATTAAAAGACAAATTGGGGGCCTTAGAGGCTGAGGGGTTTTGGCGCTAGGTTCAAAATTGGATTTGAGGGAGGAGATAAAAAAGGGCGAAACGGCGAGCTAGCGGCCTATTAGGGAAAGCTTTATAGGCCGCCTTACATTATAGGATTAATGTCACGATAAGAGCTATGACACTATAGATCATTTGGTAAATTACTATGACCAAATAGGGCCGGCTAAAAAGGGTTAAGGCCGATTAAGGAGAATTTAGCTCAGCCTTTTAAAATATTGGACGAGCCGCTCGTAGATAGCGTCATATTCTATGTTATCAGCTTGTTCTCTGAGCCAAGTAATCAACTCCGAATCAATTTGATAAGAATAAGATTCAAGAGCCTTGAGGCTTTTTTGGATCTCTGAATTTTTAAAAGTCTGACAGGCGTTCATGAGTTTAGTTAAGGTCACTGGGTCGGGGCGTGGGCGAACCTCGCGGTTGTCCTCGTGGGGAGCTAAAGGAAAATCTCTTAGCATAATGGTAAGTTCCCTAATTAAGATTTCGGCGGCAGCGATAAAAGCATCGTTATCGGCTAAGACCATCTCTAAATTTGAGGCCTTGGCCGCAGTTTCTAAATTTTGGGCCAAGGCGGCTACTTTAATGGCAAAGATCCCAGCGCAGGCCCCTTTAAGGCTGTGAGCGTTGGCGGCGAAGACGGAAAGGTTAGTTTGGTTGGGATCTTTTAGGCTATCTATGATGAGAGGGGCGTGCCTAACAAAGGAGCGCAAGATAGGTAAAAAGGTCATGGGTTGACCGTCGTAATGGGCTAGGCCTGTTACTAGATCGAGCCCGTCTATAAAATAGCCATTGAGCCTCTCTCTCATTTCCTCACTCTGCTCGTTTAGTTGCTCTTCAGTCGCTTCTTCTGTAAGTGAGGAGCCGTCGGTTTCGGGGGTGGTTACTTCTTGAGGCCGACTTGGCGAGGTCCCTGTTCTTTTTTCATAGGTATCTTTAACCCAGCGATTAAGGATTTGATCGAGTTTAACTAGATCGATAGGCTTGGGTAAAAAATCCTGAAAGCCGCTATTAAGAAAAAGCTGCTCGCTCCCCACTAAGGCGTTGGCGGTCATGGCTATAATGGGCACTCTCTTAGCGTAATCGTTATTAAGTTCCTCGCGAATTTTTTTAGTTACTTGAATACCGTCCATATCTGGCATCATATGATCCATAAAGATGCAGTCATATTTATAAGTGGCGTTTTTAATTAAGGCTAGGGCTTGTCTACCGTTATTGACGCAGTCGATCATAAAGCCGTAGGGCTCCATTAAGGCTAAGGCCACGTCAAGGTTAGTTTGAACATCGTCGACTACCAAAACCCTGGCTTGGTTTAGGTAAAAGCGGTTAATAACCGGTTGCTCGGTTTTCTTGCGGCCTAAAAATTCGTATTTTTTTAGACTATTAACTACTTCCAAGCCCAAGGGGGTGCGGTCAATGATTTTTTGGCGAATAATGGCTTTAAAAATAGAGCCCTGGCCGTAGACGCTATCAACTGAAATAGATCCGTGCATCATCTCCACTAAGTCTTTACAAATAGAAAGACCAAGGCCGGTCCCCTCGATAGCCCGGTTAGTTAAGCGGTCGGTTTGGCTGTAAGCGGAAAAGATGTTATTTAAAAAACTTGGCTTAATACCACGGCCAGTGTCGATCACCGAAAAGGTTATCCAGCAAAGCTCACCCTCGTCTCTAGAGGTGGCCGATAGTTTGACGTGACCGGCCTCGGTGTATTTAAAGGCGTTGGAGAGGAGGTTATTTAAGATTTGTTTAACTCTTAATTCATCGCCAAAGAGCATGGAAGGGATATTTTCATCAATATCAAGTATAAATTCTATGGGCTTAGTATCAATGCGGGTAATGTTTAAACTAGCTGCGTCAGAAATAAGGTTCGCGAATTCGTAAGGGGCCGGGACTAAGGTAAAGCGGCCCGATTCGACTTTAGTTATATCTAAGATATCATTAATGATAGCCAGTAAGGTGCCGCCGGCCGAATAAATCTTATTGAGGTTATCTCTAGTGCGGGTGGGGAGCTGCCTTTGAAGTTCGGCTTTAGATAGGCCCATAATGGTATTAAGAGGTGTTCTAATTTCATGACTCATATTGGCCAAAAAGGCGCTTTTAGCTTGAGAAGCAGCCTCGGCTTGACGGGCTTTAATAAGTTCGGTTTGATCGTGAAATAATAAAAGAGAACCGGCAATATTAACGTCAGGATCAATGAGGGGAGTGATTTGGATAATAAAGCTTCTAGGGCTTTCCTCGGCGGAGAATTGTATATTTTGGTTATACATGACCGGGGTTTTGTTGTTAACGGCATCGGTAAAGACATAGTTAAAAACTCCCAGTTCGTCTTCGGCAATGATAGAGGAAAAGATCTCTTGGAGCGTGCGGCCGGTTAAAAGGCCTATGTGGGGGATTTTGAGATAGAGGATAAAAGAGTTGGAACCATAGAGTAGACGGTTGGAGCCATCGAAAACTAAAATTATGTTTTGGCTATTTTGAAGTATTAATTCCCAAAAGATCTCTCGGCTGGTTCGCTCAGCATTGATGACCATGGAGAGGTTAATATTGTTAGCCTGCGACTCTTTAGCCCTAACCAAGAGCTTTTTTAAAAAAAGTAGTTGCCTAGAGATTTTTTTGTTCTCTCGGCGCAGTCTTCTCACTTCCAATTCCATGGCTCGATAATCGTCAAGGTCGGGAGTGGATTCGGCGGCCTTGTTAACCAAGGGCTCGTCGGGAGGAGAGAGGCTCAAAATAACACCTTTGAAAAGGAAACGGTAGAGAGTTTATATAAAATAGTATACCCAACTTCAAGGGCAAATTAAAATAGAGGGTCGAAAAGTTAAAATCGGCAACAAACCAAGGCCAAGTTGTAATATCTAGTCTTAAAATGGCCTTTGGAATCCTTATCCGGGCAAAGTTCCCCGCCGGTGTAAAGCATGATGTAGGGTGACAAGTCGCCGAGGGCTCGGCGTATTTGAGTAAATTCAGCCTGAAAATCGAGTCCTAGGGCCAAATTTCTGGCCACGCAAGTTAAAATAAGGCAAAATTTAAAATTCTCCCATTTGAGAATATCACCTAATTCCCTAGTCGTATTTAGCACGTCGCTTTCGTCAAAACCTATTAAACTGAAGGTCGAGTTTAGCGGCACGTCCTGGGTGCAGGCCAGGTACCCTTCGTCTGATTGAGAGACGAGAAACATGGGCTTTGAGTAGTTATCTTCTGGAGAAGTGACGACAATGGGTAGGGTAAAGGGCATCTCCTTTTTTTGCTCGAAGGTTAGTCCAAAAGAAGATAAATATTCCAGCACAGGTAAGCCGTTGGCTTCCACGATTAGATTTTTGTTTATAACCTTAGTGATGATGGAGCGATGGTTAATAGACTTGTGAAAGGGAATAGTCATTAGGGAAAATTTAGGGTCTATATCGCCATCTAAGAGTACCACCGCAGTTCTATCGAAAAAAGTTTGACCGTTAAAGATTAGCTTGGGCTCTTCGTCAATGTAATTAGTATCAAAATCAATAGCCAAGCCCCCGAAAACAGGGCACGAACCAGCCGCTTTAGTTAGGGCCTCGACTAGCTGAGTAGTATGAATAGCTTCAGAATTCCTAGGTCCAAAGGCTAAGATCAACTTGGGGGGGTTTTTAAGTTTTGCGGCCGCAATATCGTACATATCGTAGATTTTTTTATCCAAGTTAGAGGAGAGGCTTTCGGAGAGCATGGCTGAAAATTGAACGTCGTCGGAGGTTAAAATGACGACCATCAAAGAGACCTGTTCGACTAGATCGCCCCGGGGCATGATCAAAGGGGAATTT
>JAITQT010000173.1 GCA_031288745.1 Deltaproteobacteria bacterium | reverse complement strand
TTGCGGCTGGTAGCGACTTTTGAGTTGTAATTAAGTTTTAGCATACCCTTAAGTTCTTAACATTAGTTCTTTTAACGTTTCTACTTAGCTCTCTGCTCCAACCATATATTTTAACTTTGTCGTACGGAAAAAACCCTATATGTTTCAACGCCAGGTTACATTTGACACAATAATACACTGTTATATTAAAACAAAAAAAACATTATCTTGTGGGAGGAATTTATTAAACAAAAAAAAAAGTGGTTTTTTCTGTTTGATCAACTTTGATTAATGTTAAAATTACTAAGCTCCTATAGGGGGCTACATTGCTGCGGTATGTGTCGTACCTTTCAATAGGCTTGGCACCGCAGCGTTCTCTCTTGTGAACGGGCCCTTAAACGTTCACATTTGTGAACCGACACGAATAATCTTTATTTTGGCGCTTATTTTTTTGTTCGTTGTCAAGATTTCTCTAAAGACGGCTATTGAGGTCGTTTTTTCCTTTGTTTCGCCTATAACGCGGCGAGCTAATTCTTTGGCCTTAGGCCGGTAAAGTAGTTTTGAGTGTTATGCCCAAAAAAGTTCCAATAAAAAAACTATTACGAACTAACGATGCTTTTTTAACGACTTCCGAGAAAATTTACTCTTATTTTTTAACTAATACTAAGACTATAATCATAGCCCTCTCGGCCTTAATCGTCGTTTTTATAGCTATTCTTTTAGTCCTTCATTTTCGACAAGCTAGGATCGATAAGGCTGAGGCGGCTTTTAATCGGGCCTTGGCTATAACTGACCAAACTGAAGCGGTGGCCAAGCTTAACGAGATAAGAAAGAGCTACTCTGGCTCCCCGGCTGACCGTCAAGCGGCCTTCGCCATGGCCCAGATTTTTTTAAAAAATAAGCAGACAGACAAGGCTTTGCCCCTCTTAGAGGAACTGGCCATCGAACTTAGGCCGGCTGAGGAAAGCTTAAAGCCCCTAATATGGGTTAGCCTAGCCGGCCTTTACGAGGACCAAAATCAGTTGGATAAGGCAGCCCAGGCCTATAAAAAAGCCCTGGCTGCGATTAAGGCCGGGCCAGAGGCACCTAGTGGCGTACCTTTTAAGGCCTACATCCATTTTTCCATCGGTCGGGTAGCCCTCGCCTTAGGTAAACGCTTCGAGGCGGCAGAGGCCTTTAAAGAAGTTTTGGCGCTTGAATCTGATAGTCAGATAAGCTGGGAGGCTCAGCTTAAATTAGCCCAGTTGGGGCCAATCGAGCCCCCACTCGCCCCTGGGGCTGCGCCCAACAAAGCCGCTTCGCCGTCAGAGCAAACGCCTAAGGCTCAAACTAGCTCCAATCCCCCCCCAAGTGCCATTGAAACTGATAAGGGCGATGATAGTCAAGCCCATGACCATAGCGCCGCCCCTGCTGCCGTTACCGTAGATCAGGGAGGAGAAAAAAAATAAACTAGTTAGCTAGTCTCAGGGTATTCGAAGTAAGAACTAAAATAAGATAGATTTTTTTAGCCAATCACGACCTAGTCATCATGGTCCGCCTCACGGTTAATAGATTAGGGCTGGACTCCTATAAGTTTGGGTGGGTTAACCTAAAATTTTCCCCGCTTTTTTTGGCGGTGGTTCGGCGAGGAAGACAATGGTAGTTGAAGACGACGAGGGTAAGGTCCTTTTTGCCGAAGAAGCCGAAAGCCCTGCAGATGGTATCTCGCCTTTGGATAGCCTGGAAAAGCTTCCAAAGAGCCCTGATTCCCATGGACGTAAGCTCATTTATGCACTCCTAACCCTAATTGCCATCGCTGGCCTTGGGCTAGCTATTTTCTTTTTTTCTAATAGAGAGCAAAAATCAACCCAGCCTCAAGCTTCTCCTCAAGATTTTATTGAGGAGCAAGCCTCGGCCACCTTAGCGCAGAGCCCCTCGGATCTATCTTTTGCCCCTCAACCGCTAGAGCCTTCTTCCTCGCTTCTTTCGCCCCCCACTCCTTCTCCGCAAGGAGGTGATAATATTAATTTACAGACTAAAGTCAGTCCCCAAGGGGTCGCCGGGGTTTGGGATTTTGCACCCTATCCAGAACCGTATAGACCTCCTGTCGATAGCGTAGGCCACGTCAATAGCGCCGACCAATCCTCTCTTAGCGATAAAGTCCCTCTGATCGATGACCCTGAAAGAATAGTGACCGTTGAAAGCCCCGGGGTATGGGCGGCTTTGACTGGAGACGAAATTAGCACTTTGTCTGAACCCGAGCCGGAGGAAAGGCAAGAACTCATCTCAGATACTTCCGTTATCGAGGCCGACTCAGCTGAAAAACAAACTTTAGAGGCGACTGAGTCCAACTCTTCCGAGGTTCAAAGCCCTAGCGATAGCCCTGAAGCCCAAAGCGCCGATCAGGTAGATAAAGCTCAAAAGGATAATAAAAACGAGACCGACCAAGCTGCGGCCGAGCCAAACGAGCCTTTAAGCCCCTCCTCGTCAAGTGAAACAGCTTTAAGTCGACCCTCAGAGGCGGTTAAGGAGCGCGATACTAAAAAGGATAATAAAAATAAGAGCCAAACCGGAGTTAGCCAAAAGGGAAGCCTTGAAACTACCATTAAAGTTAACGAAAAGACTCCAAGTCAAAGCACAGCCTTAGCGGCTAAAAACACCCCTACCCCCTCTAGCCCAGATGCGCCTTTAAAGGTCGATTCGGCCGAGAAGAAGATTAGCCCATTCTGGGCGGCCAACCTTTTTTCTTCAACCGATCAAGCCGAGGCCGAATCGGTTTGGGGCCGACTAAAAGATAAGGCCGGCGATAATCGTCTTTACCGTTATCAAACCAACCTCAGCGGCCAAAATCACTACCGGATAAGGCTGGGTTTTTTCGAGCAAAAGGAACAAGCCCAAAAAGCGGCCCTTGAGATAGCCCAGAAGGTACGTTTAAGCCAACCTTGGTTGGTTCAGCCCACTATGGAGGAAGTAAATCGTTTTAGCGAAAAAGTGTTATCTAATTATTGGGCGGTCAACCTTTCCTCCACTTCCGATGCCGCCGAGAGCGATTCTATTTGGGAGGCCTTAAATGATGCTGCGGCCACCTCGGCAATAAAAAAATTAGAAAGCGAGAAAGCCGCAAGCTTTAACAGTCTTAGTCTTTATCGTTATGAAACCCAAATAGAGGGCCGCAAACTTATCCGTGTTAGACTTGGCTTTTTCGAGACCAAAGAGATAGCCCTGGAAGCTGGAAAAAGGCTAACTGAGGCCGCTAACCTTAGTCAAACGCGGGTCGGCCAGCCTTGGGCGGTCCGACCCTCAAAAGGGGAGGAGAGCGCTCAGCGTAAGTAAAAGCTAGCTTGGGGCTTAAAAACATTAGTCCTAAGGTTGAACTAGTGCTCTGGGGTAGTGTCCGTTCACCAATGT
>JAITQT010000153.1 GCA_031288745.1 Deltaproteobacteria bacterium | reverse complement strand
AATGTTAAAATTACTAAGCTCCTATAGGGGGCTACATTGCTGCGGTACGTGTCGTCCCTTTCAATAGGCTTGGCCCCGCAGCGTTCTCTCTTGTGAACGGGCCCTTAAACGTTCACATTGGTGAACAGACACCTTTATCCATATATATTTTTCCCGTGTAGCGGGCCGAGCCATCGGCCCGTTTTTTTTGGCCCGGGGCTAAGAAGCGAGAGCTAAAAGAGGGGGAGGCCCTTAAGCCAGCATAATTAAATAGCACTTTGCCCCACAAACCAATACTTCTGCCGATATTACAAAAGCAATAATCAAAACGGTAGAATAAAAATCCCTTTGGATACTTAAGAAATTAAAGAAATTTGGGAGTTTAAATTTAGAATTTAGATTTTAAGTTTTTGGCGAGAATTCGCCAGTAGTTTTAATCGAAAAAAAGGCGTCTTAATGTTGACTTTTTTTTTTAAATGGGGTATAAATAAATCAAAACCTGGGCAATAGTATTTTATTAAGCCCCCCAACTTTCAATTAATAACAAGCGGTCCCCTAGCTTATCAGCGCCAGAACTGGAACTACTAAAACTCTCCTTGATAATATTTTCAATCTAGTTTTCGAAAGGAGACCAATTAAAGAATATGGCTAAAACAAAAGAAATTTGTTCAATTGCTAGTGCCTCGAAAAAAAAAACATGGCCTTAAAAAATTTTTCTTGCATTCCTTCAAGAAATAATGTATAAGATTATTTAGAATTCAAACTAAGCCAAGAGATTGTCCATCACTCAGAGTATTTCCAAATCTAAACGACAAAATTTTTTCTATACCAAGATTTTTTCCACCTGAGGGGCGGACTGGATATTAACTCTGCTGAAAATTAGATAATATTTTTCTGATTTCGTTTTTTTAGTTTAGTTATTCTCCTCTTTAAAGTGAGAAGGCCGTAAAGCCGTCCATATTACCTTAAGTAGACCTAACGGTCACCTAAAGTTTCAAAGTGCGGGGCCAAGCTAATCTGAGAGCCCAAAGAAGACCTAGGCCAGCCAAGTTTGATCGAAGCGCAAAAACCTCTTAAAAGTAAAATAGTCTAACAAATTGACTAGTAATAAGGACATATTACAAATTTAAGGACTGAATAAAGGGGACTTTTTGCGCTTCGATCAAGTTTCGCTAAGGTTCACCCCAAAAAGGCCCAGGTTAGGGCCAATGACCTCTAGAGGGGCTTAGCTTAGACGAAGTTTAGATTAAAGCTCCCCTTAATGAAAATTTAACCGTTCACCAGATCTTTTTTTCACTGTGTTTGATAGTCGTAGGCTTTCGAGTTGAAATTGAGTTTTTCCCTTTAGGCTCTTAACCATGATCTTTAGAGACTTGGGCTGAGGCCGTATTAAGAGCTATTTAAACTCGATTTATATATAAAGAATTTACTTCTATAAGAATCAATAATATTGAAGTGAGTATCTTCCCTAACAATTATGCTTGGTATCACAACTTTCACGACCAACCAATGGTGAAGGGACAGGTTATCTTACTAGCTGCTAAAAAGTCTCCTTGCTCTCCAAAGCCCTAAAGTCGAAGACCGGGCGAGGCTAGCTCCTCAAACGGGCCAGGGTTTAAACCCTTATCTTAGCAATTAAAGAGAGCATTATTTAAACCGGCCCGCAAGGGCTTTAACACTTAAAAGTCGTCCGCCTTTAAGCCGCGGTTTTTCTCGGCCGTAAGGGCAAGACGCTATCCCTCCCCTGCTTAGTCGGGGGTATCTTGGCGAGGAAGACGATGAACCAAGACAAAAAAGAAGCTCTAAAGCCCGAGGCCAAAAAGCCCGAAACCAAAAAGAGCGGGGCCAAAAAGACCGAAGTTAAAGAGGTCAAAAAGAGCGCGGCGGAAAAAAAGCCAGCCGCCAAAAAGGCCGAAGCTAAAAAGCCAGAGCCCAAAAAGGCCGAAGCTAAAAAGCCGGTAGCTAAAAAGGCCGAAGCTAAAAAACCGGTAGCTAAAAAGGCCGAAGCTAAAAAACCGGTGGCTAAAAAGGCCGAAGCTAAAAAGCCAGCGACCTCAACCACCCCAGCCAGTAAGCCGGCGGCTAAAAAGCTGGAGCCTAAAAAACCAGCGGCCAAAAAGCTGGCCCCTAAAAAGCCAGTGACCAAAAAACTGGAGCCCAAAAAGCCAACGGCTAAAAAGCCGGTAGCCAAAAAGACCGGAGTCAAAAAGCCAGCGACCAAAAAGACCGAGGACAAATAAAGGTCCAAAATGAGCTCGCCCTCAAACTCGGCCGCTAGTTCGGAGACGGGCGTCTTATATGGCCTTGGCGTAGGCCCGGGCGATCCCGACCTGATCACACTTAAAGCTCTTAAAATACTTAAACAAGTTGACCAAATCTTTACTGCGGCTTCCACTAAGGCCGAAGCCAGCTTAGCCGGGCGGATAGTCTCCGCCCACCTGCCTAGCCAGGCTGAGCTAAGGATACTGGCTTTTCCCATGTCTAACGATAGCTCTGAGCTAGACCGGGCCTGGCAAGCTAACGCTGAAGAGGTGGCCCAGGTTTTAAGGTCCGGCCAATCGGCCGCCTTTTTAACCATCGGCGATTGTTTAACTTACAGCACCTTTTCCTATCTTTTAACCAGACTTTTCATAATAATGCCTGAAGCTAAAGTCGAAAGCGTACCAGGTATTGCTAGTTACCAATTGGCCGCCTCCAAGCTTAACCGTCCCTTGGTTCTCGGCCGAGAAACTTTATCTGTCGTCGGAGGGGCCAACGACGATAATCTTGAAAAGTTGCTGGAAGCTAGCGATAACCTAGTCATTCTCAAAGCCTATCAAAGCACCTCTTCTATAATTGATCGACTTAAGGCTTTGGGGTTGGCTAAGGCCGCTAGCTTGTGCGTAAATTTGGCCTTACCGGGCGAAAAGATCGTCGAACGACTAGACGATGATTTTGAAGAACCCATGAGCTATTTTTCTCTCATTTTAGTCAACAAGAGGCTTTTAAACAAAAATTAAAAAATAGTTTAAAACTCTAACATGTTTATTTAAGATTTAAAAATTCTCTAAAACTATCTTCTTAAGAGATAGAAGTCGCTTACTAATCGCGCCCAGTCGCGGTTCATTTAGGAGGAACTAAATGCAGATCATTAAAGACGCTTTTAAGCAATCCCGCCAAAAAATGATGCTCTCTAGGACCGAATTGGCCAGAAAGGCTGGGGTCTCTATTGGCGTCATCAATCGCTTAGAAAACGGCGAGATGGCTCGTATGGAGAACATCAAAAAGGTAATCGAGGCCTTGGGCTGCTCAGCCGATGACTCTCAGCAGTTTCTAACCAGCTTCTAAGAGGGCCCTGCCTTTATGGGGGCTCATCTTAATAGCTAACCATCTTCTTTTATTGGAAGCGCCGTAAAACTTTGTCCAACAGGGCAAAGTATATGGCGCTTTAAATATTTCCTGGCCGGGTAGGCTGCGCTCAAGGCCTATGGATTGCCTAAATCACCAAGCCAGCCTACTAAGCGCTACTGCCCTCCCCTTTTTGGGGAGGTTTTTTTTTCCCGAGAGAACCAATTGGACCTTGGGCCTTATTGGGGATTGAGACTTAAATGGTTCCAGAAAAGATACGTTTTAGTAGATTTATTAAAATTTTACTTAAAAAAAGTACCCTACAAGCAATTTTTTTTGGCTATATAATAAATTTAACTTATATTTTTTTTTATTTCTCTTGACTCAAAGTGGGTAATTGTCATAAAATAACGTTTTCGAAGCGGCCCTCTAGCTTTTAAAAGCAAATTCTTTTTATTTTTTACTTTCGCTCTAAGTACCCGTTCACCAAGTCTTTTTTTCCCCACGTTGCGGCTGGTAGCGACTTTTGAGTTGCAATTAAGTTTTAGCCTACCCTTAAGATCTTAACAGTAGTTATTTTGAGGTTTCTACTTAGCTCTCTGCTCCAACCATATATATTAACTTGGATTAAGGTTAAAACTACTAAGCTCCTTAGGGGGCTACATTGCTGCGGGATGGGGCGTCCCTTTCAATAGGCTTGGCACCGCAGCGTTCTCTCTTGTGAACGGGCCCTTAAACGTTCACATTGATGAACGGACACCACTCTAATAGGCATAATATATCTCTAAAGTTTAAAAAAATTAGAAAAGGAAAAAAAAATGATCGTTTCAAAATTCCACGTCCTCATCTGCGCTGGCACTAAACTCGTGGGCGACAAAAAGGGCCTTTGCCACACCAGAGGCGGAGTGGAGCTGGTTAGAAAACTAATTGAGGAGTTAGAAGAAAAAGACCTCTCCCAAGACGTTATCGTTAGTGCCACTAGCTGTTACGGCATCTGCGACAAGGGTCCTATAATGGTAGTCTACCCTCAAGGCGTCTGGTACGGCCAATTAGACGAGGATAAAATTGAAACCATAGTCGAAGAGCACCTCGAGGGAGGCCAGATTGTGACACAACTTATGCTTAAATAGTAAATAAAATTACTAAATTATTTAATTATTTAATTATTTAATTATTATTTACTTCAAAGAAGTAAATTAATATTTATTACTAAGATAAATTAATAGAAAAAGCCGCACTAGCGGCTTTTTCTAGGCCATATAAAATTAGGGCCCGTTCACAAAAGAAAACGTGGCAGTGCCAAGCCTATTGAAAGGGAAGACACGTACCGCAACAATGTAGCCCCCTATAGGAGCTTAGTAATTTTAATATTAATCCAAGTTAATATATATAGTTGGAGCAGAGAGCTAAGTAGAAACCTCAAAAGAACTACTGTTAAGAACTTAAGGGTGATCGTAGCGCAAAAACCCCTCAGCCTCTAAGACGGCAGAATTTATTTTTTAATCCTTTAGGTATGCTATATCCCATAATTATTTTCTTATAGCTTATATTTTGCTCTTGACTTTA
>JAITQT010000039.1 GCA_031288745.1 Deltaproteobacteria bacterium | reverse complement strand
AATAGATTCCAAGTCTCCTTATTGCGAATATAAATCAATAATAATTTTTTTTTGGAGTTGGCAGAAAAAAAATGCTCCCGACTCCATATTCAGAGATTTTTTTTCGAGAGGGGTTTTTGCGCTACGATCAGATTTAGAATTGCAGGCAAATTTAATTCTAAGTTTGACAAATATTAGCATTTCATGTATTGTAAATGGTTGGTCAAAACCCATTCGGAGCTAACATTTTTCGATTTTTCGTCGGCAAGGTATCTTTTTATTTAGGATTAAAATTGATGTCTATAACGTCTTTTTTCTTAATCGCCGCCCAAGCTGGGGCAGCAGCGACCTCGGAAGCTCGCCTTGGGGGCCGGGCAATGGATTCGGAGATCTTATCAATGATCCTCAAGGCCGGGCCAATGGTCAAGGCGATTATGTGTATCCTCTTACTGGCCAGCATAATTTCTTGGTGCATCGTTTTGGTAAAGTTTTTCCAGTATACTAGAGCTAGTGGAAATTCGGCCCGCTTTCTTGATAGTTTTTGGAAGAGTAGGTCGCTAGCCAATTTATACGGTGAAACGGGTGACTACGGCCCTTCACCTATAGCCCAGGTTTTTAGGGTTGGCTATCAAGAACTAACTAGGGTACACAAGGCTAAGCTCAGCACCTCTGCGGCTATAGAAAACGTTCAGCGGGCCTTGAGGCGTTCGGCTACGGCCGAGAGCACGCGTCTTTTTAAATATCTACCTTTTTTAGCCAGCTGCGGCAACGCCACCCCTTTTATCGGCCTTTTTGGCACTGTTTGGGGTATAATGGGTTCTTTCCAAGAAATCGGGATCAAGGGTTCGGCCAATTTGGCCGCTGTGGCCCCTGGCATCTCCGAAGCTCTAGTGGCCACGGCTGCAGGACTAGCCACGGCCATCCCGGCGGTTATTTTTTTTAACTTTTTTAATAGTCGCCTTAAAATTTTAGAAACTGATATGAGTAACTTTATGTCTGACTTTATTAATATTTTAGAGCGCGATTTACTTAAAAAGACGCCTCAGCCGTCCTCGACGCCAGATTTGGAGTTTTAATAATGTCGATGAACATCGACCATGATTCTTCTCGCGATCGCTCCATGATGAGCGAGATAAACGTCACCCCGTTGGTAGATGTGATGCTGGTTCTTCTAATAATATTTATGGTGGCCGCTCCCATGATGACCCAAGGTCTGGACGTTGATTTGCCTAAAGTCGACGCTACTGTTATGCGCACTGACCACAACATCGTCGTCCTGACGGTTTCGGCCGATGGACAAGTGCTTTTGGATGGGACTAAGCTACCGGGTATCGAAAACCTAGACGCCCAGGTTAGGCAAGTGATGAAGACTAAGGGGACGGAAAGCTTGTATTTAAAAGCCGATCAAGCCGTTCCCTATGGAAGGGTGGCTAAGATAATGGGGGCCCTAAGGGAAGCGGGCATCACTAACGTGGGCTTAGTGACCGAGCCTGTTGATCGTTCGGTACCGGAAGGACGATAGCTAAGTTTTTTCGGGCTGGTAGGGCCTAAGCACTGCTTAGTACATCTTTTATCCTATCGTCTCTAGTCTTTAGGTTAGTTTTAATTTAAAACGCTCTACGACCTTGGCTGCCTTTTGGGTGGTAAGTAAAGTCACCCGATTGAGCAACTTAGATTAGTTCTCTTTTCGCTATTAAGACTAAAAGAAAGGACGCCGTTGCCCCCTGGCTAAACCAAAGGGTTCGCTGGCGAGAAAGAAGATGAGGGCAAACCAAAACATAATTTACTCTTCCCAAGAATCTTTCTTGGAAAACGGCTTTCTTAAGCTTTTAATAGTTTCGGCCGTCTTTCATTTGACCATCTTGGTAGGGGCTGTTTTTGTTCCCAATTTTTTTACGGGACCGAGGGAAAAACCCATGGACGTAATTACCGTTCAGCTCTTGGGTGCCATCGAGCCCCCGGCCCCGGCCGCCCCAGCCGCTCCAGTTGACCCCAATCTTAAGGGGCCTGACGTGGTAGAATTACCTAAGTCTGAGAACATGATTCCTCAGCCTACCCCCCTAGAAAAAATGATCGCCCCAGTGATCCCCACCGATGTTATTCCTATTGGCGAGAGGCCTCCAGACGCCCCTATCCCAGAGGTGGTCAAAAATCAAGAGCCGCCTCCTAAAATAGAGTTACCGGAAAAGCCACCCGAGCCCAAACTGCAACCGAAAAAGAATCCTCAAAAGCAAAACCCCGAAGCGGCTTTAAATAAGAATATTGAAAGTATTCGGCGTAAAGTCGAGGCCAAAAACGAAGATCAGCAGATCAATAGCGCTATTGGCAACATAGCCGAGCACGTCGGTAAAGGCAACGGCACCTCAAGCCTAAGGGGCGGGGCTAATAACTCTGGGGCCCTATTAGATCCAGTTAGAAGGGCTTATTATACCCAAATCATGGAAATCGTTCGTTCCAATTGGGTGCCGCCGGCCGCCCCTATGACCCCTGATTTAACCTCAACCTTCGTCATCGTCATCCAACCCGACGGCATTATTTCCGGTAAGCTCCTTAGGAGTGGAAGCGGTAGCCCTGATTTCGATCTTAGCGTCGAGCAGGCCATCAACCGCTCCTCCTTTCCTCCCTTACCCGATGTCTTTCAAGGAAGGTCGGATAATCCAGCTCTTCAATTTCAGTTAAATTATCTGACTAAAGTTGGTTAATCAAAAGTTTAGTTGACAATTTAGCCCTAAACTTTGCTCTTTTCCAGTGTCCGTTCACAAATGTGAACGTTTAAGGGCCCGTTCACAAGAGAGAACGCTGCGGGGCCAAGCCTATTGAAAGGGACGACACGTACCGCAGCAATGTAGCCCCCTATAGGAGCTTAGTAATTT
>JAITQT010000019.1 GCA_031288745.1 Deltaproteobacteria bacterium | reverse complement strand
GATATTGTTGGCCGCAATCACCCTAGCCCGGCGAGTTTGTTCAGAGAGCCTTTGCATTAAAGCGTAGAGGGGAGTGACGAATAGCCCACCGGTGAAGCTTATTAAAAAGCAAAGGATGGCTGAGGCCAAATAAATGGGGGTAGAGAAAAAGTCGACTAAACCCACCGAGCCTGGGATGGCTGGGGGGAGGTTATGAAGGCAGAGGCTTAAAGATAGGGTAATTAGGCACAGGACGAAGGCCGAGATAGGGGTAAGAGAGGCCGTGGTTTCTCCTTTAACTAATCTATTAGCCCCAAGAGCGCCCAAACCAAGGCCTAAGGCTAGAAGACAGACCAGAGTGGTGGAAACATTGGGGGTGGTGCCCATGAGGGAAGCGGCCATGATGGGCACTTGAATTAAAACTATAGAGCCCATACCCCAAAACCAACTGACGGCTAAGATTATCAATAGCAAATCAGGTCTTGTTTTTAAATCAGCTAAAATGATCAGGGTTGAGCGAAAGATTAAAGGATCGATTTTAAGGTTAGGCGCTAACTTAAGCGATGGAGGCTGCTTTAAAGCGTAGTAAAAACCTAAGAGGGCGGTGAGAGACAAGACGACGGGAACGTATAAGTTAGGGCCGTTCTTCAAAGTGGCTAGAAAGGAGCCGGCCACGGAGCCGGCCACTATGGCTAGAAAAGAGAAGGCCCCTACGAGGCTGTTTCCGGCCATTAGAGCTTTTTCGTCCAGCACTTCGGGCAACAAGCCGTATTTAAGTGGACCGAAGAAGGTCGATTGCAGACCCATCAGAAAAAGCGTGCCTAATAACAGCCATAAAGAGCCGCTAATAAAAAAATAAGCCGCCAAAAGGGAGAAAACGACCTCGACCCCCTTGGTAATCTTTAATAAAAGGCTTTTGCTTTCCTTATCGGCAAGTTCACCGGCAAGAGAGGAAAAGAGAAAAAAGGGAATTATTAACAAAGAAGTCGATAAGCCGCCTAAGGCGCTCTTTTCAGACGTAGTTAAGCCAAAAGGGCCGAAGGCTACCAAGGCGATTAGAGCCTGGCGCATAAAATTGTCGTTAAAAGCACCGAGACCCATGGCCCAGAAAAGGGGCCGGAAATTTTCTTTTTTAAGAATGCTTAGGAAATTCATCCTTTTTCTCGCTAATAGCCCCCTGGGTTTAGCACGGGAGCAATGGCGTCCTTTTCTTTAGTCTGAAAAGTTGCATTAAGACCACTCGTAGCCGTTGTCTCTCTTGAGTAACGGCACTTGTTGTAAGAAGTGGTAATTAAGCCTTTAAGCGTTTTATTATTGAAACGGCTGGAAGAGGGGATGGCCACTTGGTCGAGGTAAAGCTTTGAAACTTCCCTTATAAATTACTTTGGCCGGGATTAGATCGTTAATTTTTACTCCAAAGTCGCTCTTAGAGCGCATAGGGAGTCCCCAGGGAACCACAAACAGATTTAGTCTAGACTGATAGCGTTCCCTAGGATGTTAATAGCCATAGAGATCGCCAGCTGATACAAGTTTAAGAGCTTAGAGAGCTGACCGACACTGGTAGCGCCCGGAGCGTGGGTTTTGGGTATTTTACCATGTTTTAGGTTAAACTTGGTAAAGCTACCGCTACTAGCGGTGAATGAGAAGGCCTATCTCTTTAAGGCGGCTAAGCCAGGCCTTGTGTTTGGAGTTAACGGCTGCAGTATCAGTTCAGGGGGCTTTGGGGCTGGCTAGAATATTCGTATAGATTAGGGTTTTTTAGCCAATGTCCACAACTTAAGGTGGCCTGAATTCTCGACTAAAAAATTAGGAGGAAATAGAGTAATAAAAAAATATAAGCTAATTTTTTTATATTTACCTATAAGAAATATTGATATTTATGATATAGGCCTTATCTTTAAAATATGCTACCCTAAACAAAATTTTAAAAAGTACGGGTGGTCTACTTTTTCGTGGTAAAAATGGACCAGTATGGTATCCTTTTTACTAGTAATATCCATAAATTGCCAACCAGTGAGGCTAACACGTCCATGAGGAAAGATCCCGTTTGGGCTCCTCCTTTCCAGAGGTCACCCTTAAGGCTTAATCTAGCAAAAAGGAACCTCATCATATGAGAAACCTTCTTTTTAAAGGGAACCCTTTAGGAAGGAGTCGTTGATTGGTAGCTGTTTTTTTAAAAGTAGAAAAAAATATTATTTTTCAATCCATTTATAAATTATTGAGATGTCTTCAGGTTTAACCGCGATGAAATCAATTGTATCATTAATTTTATCTATAAATTCTGCTACATAAGCTAAATAAGGTGTATTATAAATTAACATAATTATTCCAATACAGCTTTTTTTTATCCTATTAGATATATCTTTATTGGCTTTTATAACATCAAATTCATTAAACATAATTTAATCCTTTTTAGTTGGTATAGCGCCAATTAGGCAAATAATATTATCATAATTCAATATTCAAATAAATTTAATAATGATTTTTTTATTGTTTACGTCATATATTTCTATATATTGAAAATATTTTTGCCTATATAGTATATTTTTAGATTTAATAATTAAGTTATCATTAAAAATAATTTATTTAACAAGTTTATCTATATTATTTAAAGTAAATCCTAAAGATTTTTCAAACCATTTTGCCTTAGTATATCCAGTTATATGGTTAGGGTTTAATAAATTTTTAGCCATTATCAACTCATTCTGATTAATTTATGCTAAATAAAAATTTTGGCGCTTTTGCCCTACTCGGCTTGTCCTCTACCTGAACCAAATTTTATATTTAGCCCTCGACGAAAAACATTTAGCGTCCTAATGGTTATCAGGGCTGTGTGAAATAAGCGCCGAGGATAGGCTATGAGCTAAATTTTAGTTGAAAATTCGAGCCCGATTTACTATTATTATTTAATTATTCTTCGATCCTTTTTTAGGCCAGGGGCCATAACCTTAGCCCTTCGAAACTCTACGGATGACGGCTAATTCGACTTGTAAATATTACCTCTCTCTCTCGCCGCTTTTAAACCCTTGGGATCTTTCCGATAACTGCTCTTGGGAGACTGTTTTTGGTCGTCGAGTTCCGCTGGAGTTGGAAATAGGCTTCGGTAACGGCGAGTTTTTGGCTAGAAATAGCGTTCTGGCCCCGGAGCGTGACTTTGTGGGCTTAGAACTTTCTTGGAATAGTATTAAAAGAGCCTTAAGGCGTATTAACCGTCCGCCTAGAAGTAACGTGAAGCTAATTAGGATTCCAGGCCGTCTGGCTTTGGAGAGATTATTCGCGCCTAACAGCTTAGAAGTTATACGTTGCCTCTTTCCAGTGCCCTGGCCCAATCCTAAGATGGCCAATAAGCGTCTTTTTTCCACTACCTTTTTAGATTTAGTGGCCAATCGATTAATTGGGCAGGGTTTTTTCCAGATGGTCACCGATAACCGTGAATTGGCTGATTGGACAAATGAACAAGCGACCATTTCGGCCTTGGAGCTGGAAATGGTAGAAAGCCAAGCAAAGTTTGACACCAAATACGAACGCAAATGGCAAGACGGCGGTCGTGAGATTTTTTTTCATTTTATTGGCCGTAAGAGATTTCACAAAGAAATACCGGCCCTGGATTCGTGTTGCATGCAGACGTTTTTTTCCGATCGCATAGATCCCTTCGATTATAGTCCCCCTAATTTCCTCGGCCAGCCTACCGTAGTTTTCGGTCAATTTATTTACGATTCGAGAATAGGCCAAGGTCTCATTAGAACTAAGGTTGTTGAGAGTAATTTCGCCCAAGAGTTTTATATTAAGCTCTCCGAAGTCTCTCAGGGACGCTTTCAAATTTCTCCGGCTCTGCCCCGCCAGATATTTCCCACCGATGGAGTTAATTTGGCCTTGAGTTTGGCCTCTTTAAACGAGGTCCCCAAGTGACCGACTCTTCTCTTAGAGGGCAGATAGAAAAAGTTAATTACCTGAGCGACGAAAGCGGCTTCGCTATAGTCAGCCTTAGAGTGCCTGGGCAGCCCGAGGCGGTTACCGTTACTGGGCAACTAAATTGCCCGGCCGTCGGGGAATCAGTTGAATTGACAGGGGAGTTTAAGCGCCACCCCCGTTACGGACTCCAGTTCGAGGCTAGAAGCTGTGTTAACACTCCTCCAGATACAGAGCGCGCTCTAAAAAAATATTTAGGTTCTGGTTTAATTAAGGGCGTGGGCCAGGCCATAGCCAAAAAAATGGTCGATACCTTCGGTAAAGAGGTCTTAGAGGTCCTTGAGCGCTCTCCCGAAAGGCTGGTCGAGGTCTCCGGCTTGGGCGCGGTTCGCCGAGAGATGATCATTAAAAGTTGGAATTCGACTGCTGGACTTAAAAGACTTTTAAGCTTCGTTTCCTCTTTTGGGTTAGGCCCCTCGCTAGCCGTGAAAATCTTTAAACTCTACGGAACTAAAGCTGAGGAGGCTATTCGCGAAAACCCTTATCGGCTCTCCTACGACATCTTCGGTGTGGGCTTTCAAACGGCCGACAGAGTGGCTAGAACCTTAGGTTTTTCGCCCGACAGCCCTTATAGATTAGAAGCGGGTCTTCTTTATTGCTTAGATAATGCAGTTAGTAGGGGGCACGATTTTCTACCAGCCAAAAAACTTAAGCAAGATGCGACTAACCTTATTGTTGAGGCCTGCAGCCGGGATTTGTCTGAGGCTATGGCTAGAGCGGCTTTGGCTGGTAGGATTATGGTCGAGGCGCAAGATGAGCCGGGAGATGAGGCAGTCTACCTTCCTCAGACCTATCGGGCCGAGACTTGGGTGGCCAAAAATTTAGCTGCTATCGCCAACTCGCCTTTCGCGGTGAAAGTTCCCAGAACCGATAACGCTATTTTATGGGTTGAAAAGACTTTAGGCTTCGAGCTAAGCCCTGAACAGCGCGAAGCCTTAAGAATGGCCATTACTGAAAAAATTTGCCTTATCACCGGGGGCCCTGGCACCGGTAAAACCACTATGACTAAGGCTGTCTGTCAAATCTGGAAGGCGGTTGCCAAAAAAATGGCCCTGGCCGCCCCCACTGGTCGGGCGGCCAAAAGGCTTAGCCAAGCCACCGGTTTCCCGGCCACCACTATCCATCGCCTTTTGGAGTACAGTAAACAAGGTTTCGTGCACGGTCCAGACAATCCTTTGGACTTAGACATGCTTTTGCTTGACGAGGCCTCGATGATCGATATTCTGCTTCTAAATCAGCTCTTGGCGGCGTTGCCTTCGCAAGCCGTTTTAGTCTTAGTAGGCGATAAAGATCAGCTACCTTCGGTTGGCCCCGGTAAGGTACTAGGGGATTTGTTAGATTGCGGTCCAATACCGTCTAAAAGGCTAACCAGTATTTTTAGACAAGCCGACGAAAGCCTTATAGTAGCCGCCGCTCACAGGATAAACAGAGGGGTAGTACCAACCGATTTGCCCTCTGGCCCGGACGTGGACTTCCACTTCGTGGCCGAGGAAAACACAGAAAAATTAATAGATAAGATTGTTAGGTTAGTAGTCGAACGCATCCCCAAAAAACTTGGCCTTAACCCTCTTTACGACGTCATGGTCTTGACCCCAACGCGCAAGGGGGAACTCGGGGCCCATAACCTTAACGCTATTTTGGGTCGGGCCCTTAATCCCCAGCCTAGCCCCTATATAAGTCGATTCGGCCAAACTTTTAAGGTTGGCGATCGAGTGATGCAAATTAAAAATAATTATGCCCGCGACGTCTATAACGGCGATTTGGGTATAGTCGTTCATCTTGATTTAGAGGCTCAGGAACTTAGAGTTAATTTTGAGGATCGCCGGTCGGTCTACGATTTTGCCGATCTCGACGAGTTGTCGGTGGCCTGGGCTTCCACTGTTCACAAAGCCCAAGGCTCGGAGTTTGAAGCGGTGGTCATCCCCATTCATCCCTCTCATTCCATTATGCTAAGAAGAAAGCTTATTTATACGGCGGTGACCCGAGGTAAGCGCATGGTCTTCGTTATAGGCTCTAAAGATTGCTTTAGGCGTGCGGTCCAAAATAACGTTGAAGATGAGCGTTACAGTAATCTTGGCCATCGTTTAATGAGAGCCTTTGGTGGCAGGCCAGATCCGGCTCCGCTCTATAATTCTAAGGACTCTAACTCTAACTCTAACTCTGAAGAAGAAGGCGACTATTTTTTTTCTAATGTCTCCAGATTCGGTTTTGACGGCGTTGGGGAAGCGGAGGATTATTAACCAAATTTTAGGCCCTAATTTTTTTTTTGATGACAGAGCTGTCCAAGATAATTTAGGTAGAACTCAGGAAACATTTATCCTGAGCCACTTTTAGTGGTGTCTGGAAAATAATCCAGAAAAATTGTCGACCTGTGCAATTGAAAACTCCAAGCCCCCTTCGCTTGGGCTTAAATCAGATCGAACGGAATTGGAAATCAAAAATTTCGATAGAAAAAGTCAGGGCCTGAATCTAGGGCCGGGAGAAGGCTTTGACTCTTCTTCATTTCTTTCTTTTTCAATTGTTATCATATTAGCGCAGAAATCAAGTAAACCTTAATTCCCAAAAAAATTACCTACCACTTAAATTTTGCAAAAATTATTTCATACTGTGCAATCGGTGACCTAGCGGCCTTAGCCAAAGGAGGAGTCTCCTGGCGCAGCTAAGGGGCAATCAGTTTGAAAGGATACAGTTTTACGCACAATTTAGCTTTTAAGTTCGATATTTGCCCCTAGACAACTGACAGTGGCTAGGCGAGGAGTACTTCCCTCAAAGCT
>JAITQT010000004.1 GCA_031288745.1 Deltaproteobacteria bacterium | reverse complement strand
GTCCCTTTCAATAGGCTTGGCACCGCAGCGTTCTCTCTTGTGAACGGGCCCTTAAACGTTAACATTTGTGAACGGACATTGAACAGACACTGAACAGTTACATTAAAAAAATATGTAGCCAACGGTAATTGAAAATAGAACTGCTAAGGCGAATAGGGGCTTAGAAGAATCAATTTGGGAAGAAAGGTAGTTACGGGGGGGGCGAGGGGCGGAAAAAATAAAAGATATGAATAAGCTTACCGCCTGGAGTCAGTCGGTTTTTTCTTGATTATCAGAGATGTAACCGTTCACCAAATCTTTTTTCCCCACGTTGCGGCTGGTTAGCGACTTTCGAGTTGTAATTAAGTTTTAGCATACCCTTAAGAACTTAACATTAATTCTTTTGAGGTTTCTACTTAACTCTCTGTTCCAACGATATATTTTAACTTTGACTAATGTTAAAATTACTAAGCTCCTATAGGGGGCTACATTGTTGCAGTATGTGTTGTTCCTTTCAATAGGCTTGGCACCGCAACGTTCTCTCTTGTGAACGGGTCCTTAAACGTTCACATTTGTGAACGGACACCCAGAGATTAAAAGTTCGGCCGTAACGACGTTGGTTAAGGCCCAAATAGCATCTAGAGGAAGATAAAAATGAATATGCGCGTCAAAGCCGTATTGGCAAAAAGCCTCGAATTCGTCGTCGGCTTCATCGAAATAAAGGGCTATCTCGATTTTCGGTAAAACTTGCCACTTGAAAAGAGCCTTGGGGTCGCTCTCCCGCTCGGCTCCTAAGGCTAAAGCTTTTTCGGTTAAAGCTTGAGAGTTATGACCGAAGGCTTTGGCCAAGGGGGGAGTGGGTAAAGCGTGCGGGCCTCGAAAAAACATAGCTCCCCCGGGGATTTCCATTGGGCCAACTAGTCGTCCGGCTGGCGCAGGGGGCTCTGTTTTACCGCAGGTAAAAAGATAAACTAATAAAACTAAGCTCTTGTTCAAAGAAACTTTAGAGCAGCCCTCTGGAGCCACGATGCATTTGGCGGCCGTATCTATTAGGTAAGGAGCATTTAGAAAGTCAATGGTAAAAACCCCTTGGTTATAAAAGCCCCCAGCCTTACTTGCAGCCCTAAACGGGTCGACGGAGGCTAAATCGTCCCACAGAGCTACTGGAAAAGGAAGGTTAGAGGTTTTAATGATTTGGCGTGGAGCGTTCATAGGCCTTTAAGCTTACTCGCAACTAGAGCACCCGCCGCAATCGGAATCGATGACGGGAAGAATTTTTTCAGCGTCGACCACAAAGCCCGAATCTCTACCATCGTCTTTAAAATCAATTGTCACCGTCCCGGTGGTTTTTTGAAGGTTTTTACTAATTGAGTAGACGATATCTCCAATTTTAGCGGAAAAATCTTCTGCTGTAGGCTCATCCACGGTAAGGGAGAGTTGACCTTCACCGCCGCAGCATGAGGATGGCAAAAAGACCCTAACGTGGCGGTCGCTGTTGTTGGCGGTCAGAAAATCGCCTAAACGCCGCTGAGCTTCTTCGGTTACGTTTATCATAAATAAATATGACTCCTTAAAAAATAAAAAAATAGATGGCCATAGCCTGTAAATAAAACCTAAAAGAAGGGGCCATCGCTCTTGGGGGTTAACCCAATGATTTTCAGCTTGGTCCCCATTTATTTTGCCATAAAGAACAATACATTACAATCTAGCTGGTTTAGCTTTTTAGCTTTAATCAGAAAAGTTGCCCTTCCCCGTTAAACTATGGGATAGAAAGACTTAAAAGGCACCTTAGCGAACTAGGCGAAAGACCTTTCAAGGCCATAGGTAAAAAAATATTAAAGGCCCAGAGCAGCAAGTAAGACCATGGAGGCCAGAGCGGCCGTTTCCGCCCTAAGCCTTACCGAACCCACGTTAACTGGCCTAAATCCTTTATCTACAATCAGAGCCTTTTCCTCTTCTGTAAAGCCGCCCTCCGGCCCCACGATTACCACCGAATGAAAAGCCGCTTCAGTTGGCCAAGGTTCTCCGTTAAAATCCAACAATAAGGTTGGGCCACTTAAAGATTGGTCTAAAAATTTGATAAGTGATTGAGGTTCGTCAATAATCAAAGGTTCTGGGCGGCCGCACTGTTTTCTTGCTTCTTCAGATAGTCGTGCCCAGCGGGCCTTTTTTAAGGCACCTTGGCCGGAGGGGATGGATCTAACGCAAGTGAGAGGAGTTAAGCGACTAGCGCCCAATTCAGTTACTTTTTCCACCACCCAATCAAAGCGAGGATTTTTAAGGAGAGCTAATGCTAGTTTCGGACCGCAGCGTTGTCCTTGGCTTTTCTCGAAAGATCCGGTTAGGCGAACTAGCAGTTGAGGCGGATATGAGGCGACGATTTTTTCAACTATGGCCGGAGCCAAACCCCAAGGCCCGGTTAATTGAATTTGGCGTCCGGGTTTAAGCTTAAGAACAGTTATGGCGTGGCGGCTTTGAGCGACGTCAAGGATGAGAAGTTGGTCGAGAACCGGCGCGTTAGGCCCTGGAGGCGCGGAGAAACGAGGTACCCTCAAAGAGGGTCCCTTGAAGGGGAATCGTTGGTTTGTTGAGCTGATAATTCTTTCTCAGAACTATCTTGATTTACATTATTTTCTTCCCCCTCTCTATCTATCTCCACGATTTCCCTAGCTGCGCCTTGGCTTGAAACTAACTCACTAAGCGATAAAGCTGACCATTCATCTAGGCCCAGATGGCGCTCAAGGCTAAAACCATAGGACGAAAATTTTTTTATTATGTCGTCGCTTTGGTTTTCTAAAAGGCCTGAGAGTATTAGCCTACCTGGGCTTCTAATCTTAGAAGACAGATCGGGCGCTAAATCAATTAATACGTTGCGGGTAAGGTTCGCCAAGATTAAATCAAAGCGTCTATCTTCGAACGTCGCCAGAGTACCTTCCCAGGCCTCTAGGCGGTCCTCTAATCCATTTAGGGTTATATTAGATTTAAAGGCAAACAATGTTTCAGGGTCATCGTCGATGGCCGAAATCAGCGCTTGAGGCCAAATTAGGGCTGCGGCTATGGCTAAAACGCCGCTACCTGCCCCTAAATCCAAAATTGAGGCCGGCTTTAAGCCGCTTTCGTCTAATTGAATCATTAGTCTTAAGCACATGTAAGTGGTGGGATGATGACCGCTACCAAAGGCTGAGCCTGGATCAAGCCTTAAAATTTTGGCCGAATTCTCGTAAGCAATCGGGCCTGTCCACCAGCTTGGGGCCACGACTAATCGAGGAGAAACGGCTATAGGCTTTAAATCTTTTTTCCAGCTTTCAGCGTAGTTTTCTCCTTTTCTAAGCTCCAAAGTTAGCTCGAAATCAGTGGCCGAGAGCCCCAGGGCTTCAGCCACACGCCTTAGAGACCCTGGTAATTGGGCCATTAGATACATTTCTCGGCCCTGAGCGAAACCGCTTTTAAAGACTAAGCGGCCTTGTTGATCTGGATAATCCTCCCAGATCCCTTCGGCACCGGCTTCAAATAAAGCGGCTGAAACAGCCTCGCCCGCAACGGGCGGCGCGACTAACGTCGCTAGTAGCCAATCTTGCACTTACAACCCCAAAAAGTCGGCGGCGCTTTGTCCGTTAATAGCCTTTAGTTCCTCGGGGCGTAGCCCGGCTTTTTCAAAATATTTTTGGTACCGTGCGGTTTTTAAAAGCGGATAATCGGTTCCTAAAACAAATGAGGTGGCTCCCAAAATATCAAGACCCTGGCGTAGCGCCAGAGGCTCGAAAAGATAGGGCATAGCCGCAGTGTCGAAGCGAACGGAGCTTAAAAAATCCCTAACCTCTTTTTTGAAAGTCGCCAAGAGCGGCAACCCTCCACCAAAGTGAGCTAGTATCAGCTTAACCTCCTGGCAACGCTTAACGAGACGATAGATCTGGCCGATCTCCATAGGAGCTTTTCCCGGATATTGGTGACCTACAGGTTCATTTACGTGAACCAGAAGGACGGAATTTTTAACCCGGCATAGCTGCCCAAGGGCGGCTAAAGCTTCTATTTGCAAATCACTTAGGCCTTCATCGTAAACGCAAAGTTCTCCTAGACCAAAACCACCCGCATTAAGAAAATCTTCGGCGTGTTTAAAGGCCCACGGTGCTCTGGGGTCGAAAGCGGCTAAGGGCAGCAATCTGCCCTTATATTTGGAAGAGATTTCTAAGAGCCAATCGTTATGACGTTTGGCTCTCTCTTCGTAACCATAAGGAAAACCCATGACTAAAGCCTTATCAACTCCAGCCTGGTCAAGGTCTCTTAAAAGATCGTCTATTCCCGTTAAATTAGCCTTGGGATCGCTATAGAGTATCTCAAGGCCTGGTTCGTCACGAATATAATCGAGACGATCGGAAATAAGATACGGAGGGCTTAAGTGAATGTGAACGTCTACAAGCATAGTGGCTCCCCTCTACGATTAGCATGAATGCGGCCTTAGGCGAGTGATTCATCTTCATTTTCTGCCAGAAGCCCCCCTGGGTTGAGCCAGGGGAGGAACAGTTATTTAATTTCAGCTAAAAGGGCATCGGCTTCGACAGGCTCGCCCTCTTTGACTTTGAGACTGACTAGTAGTCCGCTCTTAGGGGCCGTAACGGGGATTTCCATCTTCATAGCCTCCATAATTAGGAGCTCGTCGTCTTCTTTGACCTGAGTTCCTTCGCTGACTAAAATCTTCCAAATATTGCCGCTCATGGGCGCCAACACTTTAACCATTTACGCACTCCCGCCCTTAGGTGACTAATAGACATCCTCCCCTCCCTGAAGGAAAGGTATTCCTATGGAGCCTAAAGCACAAGGCCTTCAAGTCTCTTCGGATAGTTGTTACTTCGTCGGTTGGCTTTATCGGCCAGATACTCCAAAGGCATTCAGCACGACCTGCCTGGCCGTGAAAATATTTATAGCGCCTACTAAATCTGCGTTATTTTCGTAATCACAAGCTAAGCACCTAAATTGAGCTTGGGCTAAACGATTACCTTTTTCTGTATGACCATACTCCTGCACTATATTGGCTTAAATAAATTGGCGGAACTTTTATTAACTTTCCGCCTTACCCACAACAATATCGTGGTTTTTACTGATCGTAGGCGAGGCTTTGTTCAAACATTTTTACGGGCGTCAGCAATTGTTTTATATTGACGAACAAGAAATCGTAGAATCCTTTCATGGAAAACATTGGGCAACCGCCTCGTTTAACAAAAAAATTATCACTTGGTCTAAATCTTTTAAATCTTGTTGCAGTATTTAGGCTAGGGCTTCGGCTAACTTGGTGATGTTGGGAGCTTTTTTCCACTCTGGCAACTTATTGGCCAGCTCGACATAGCTAAGCGTATCTCCTCGTTCACAACGTTAATCTTGTAAAGCTAAAGCCTTTATTGTAAGCAAATCTTCGACAACCGGCCTAACGCCTCATCAATTTCTGATCAATTCGTTTAGGCTTTTTAAATTTAAATTTGTATCCTTTTCGAACTTTCACAGAAACACCATGATTTGAGATTGAATATTGGAATTTTACCCGTTCCCGTCTTACTTGATTCGCATTATACTTGATCTATGAAAAATAACAACAAAATTATAACGGCTAGACATTGCATGTTAATTAGGTCTATCCTCTTGGTCTTTATGACAAAATACCATCGTGCTTCTTCATTAAAGCACTCCTAAACGACTTAGGTGTTATATTTTCTTCTGTGTGTAAGGATTTTGATGCAAAGTTGGTTGAGTTCAATGGTAAAAATGACCATGTCCATCTTCTGGTTCTTTATCCGCAAAAAGTATCTGTGTCTTCTTTAATCAACAACCTGAAAGGAATCTATAGAGAGGCTTAATCGCCGCGACAAACACCTAGAGTTTTGTCAAACTATTGGGCAGCTCTTTCTGGTCATCAAATTATTTCAAGGGAAACGACGGCGAAGCGCCGCTTTCAATTTTGCGCGATATATTGAAAAATCAAAGAACTCCGAAATGAAAACAAGATTCAAACCTAAATACTCCATATATACCCGTCCTGAAGGACGGAGTCTTACTGCCTTTCCGATAAGTAAACGTTCGCAAGGCCTTTTCAGATCTTATTTTCCACTTCCCGCTCGACTGAACAAAGGTCTAATATAGGCTAATGGTTGGCATTCCCCTAGCAATTTGAAAAATCCATTAAAGGCAACCTTACAGTGTATAGAATAAGCTGCTAAAATATGAAATAGCGGCAGGCCTCCTGGAAGGTCTTGAGAACGGTTACTCCGATACTCTAATTAGAGATAAACTTTTGTAGTTTTTTTTCTAAACCGCTAATTTTTAACTCTCTTACATGCGTTTCGCGCTCTATCCTTAAATTATTTAATCACTCGATTCTATTAGTAAAGGTATTAACTTATGAATTCTAATATTCCCCCAGATTCCTCAAAATTTAAAAACCAAGCTGGCGTGGCCGACGATAGTCAATATGACCAGCCGCCAGATCGCTCGGAACTCAATCGCCGCAAACTTATTTTATGGACGGCCATTTCGGCTAACATTTTAGGTAATCTCGGCCTAACCGGCATAAACGTCGCTATCCCTTCAATCCAAAAGGAGATGGGCCTTTCGGCCTTTGAGGTGGGCTGGCTTTCTCTTTCGACTATGTTAGTAATGGCTATGTTTTCCGCGCCAGTAGCTAGAGCGGCCGATCTCTACGGGCGTAAGCGCTTTACTATCGTCGGGCTTTTGATAACTATGCTTTGCAGCGTGGCCGCTGCCCTTTCCAATAGTTTCCAAACATTATTTATTAGTCGAGCCTTTTCGGGCTTAGGTCTTGTAACCTTTTTCACCACCATCACAACTATGATCACCGCTGCTTACCCAGCCAAAGAGAGAGGGAGGGTGCTTGGTCTTACAATCTCCTCGGTCTACGTTGGTCTAAGCATGGGGCCTATTTTGACTGGTTTTTTAGTCGAACTTTTCGGCTGGAGGAGTTTATTTTGGTTTACAGTTTTAGGTATGTTGCCGCCGTTAGTTCTGATTAACCTCGTCAGCCGAGCCGATGAACTCGACATAGCTGAGGAAAAGTTCGATGCGGGTGGAGTTGTGGTCTGGATATGCGCCGTAGGGCTAGGTTTTACTGGTCTGGCCAGCCTTCGTCAAAATTACGCCATCGGTATTTTAGCCATTGGTTTGATTTTCGGGGTTTTCTTCTTTTTTAAGGCCGTTGGCAATAAAAATCCCATTATCGACACAAAACTTTTTCTAAACAGCCGCCGCTTTACCTTCTCCAGTTTAGCCGCTTATATTAGTTATCTATCATCGACTAGCGTTATATTTCTTTTAAGTTTATACTTTCAATACGCTAAGGGTTTAAGCCCATCTAAAGCCGGCATGTTCCTAATTTCCCAGCCAGTAATCCAGGCCTTGCTAACTCCTCTATCTGGTCGTTTATCCGATCGCTACGACGCAGGCAAGTTGGCTTCGGCCGGTATGGGCATTATTTTATTGGCTATAGTTATCTTTGCTTTTACCTTAAGCATAAATACTTCAAACGTTCTTTTAGTGCTAACTATGGGCTTAACCGGCGCGG
The DNA here is from genome assembly GCA_031288745.1 of Deltaproteobacteria bacterium. Lineage (GTDB taxonomy): Bacteria > Desulfobacterota > Desulfarculia > Adiutricales > Adiutricaceae > JAITQT01. The sequence continues at coordinate 6,898 of JAITQT010000004.1, read as the reverse complement.
GGTTCGCCTTTTTTTCCGCCCCGAACACCAACGCTATCTTAAGCGCGGCCCCCCAAAATCGCCTCGGTCAAGCCTCCGGGGTTATCACCGTTACTCGCCTCTGCGGCCAAATTTCAAGTATCGCGCTAACTACTCTGATTTTCGATCTAGTGATAGGACCGGGAGCAATCACTGAAGAAAAATATCCGGCCTTCATCCGGGCAGCCAAGATTTGCTTCGTCATCTTCGCTCCCTTATGCTTGACTGGGATAGCCGCTTCTTTGGCCCGAGGAAAACAAAAAACATGACTAAAATACTTTTTTTAGGCGATATTTTTTCTAAATTCGGCCGCCTTGCGGTTAAAAGACAGCTCGCGGGTATAATCGCCCGCGAGGAAATTGATTTATCCCTAGCCAATGCGGAAAACGCTTCCGGGGGCAAGGGGCTAAGCCAAGATTCGGCCCTAGAATTATTTGACTACGGTCTCGATGGGCTTACAGGAGGCAATCATACCTTCCAATATAGCGAGCTTGAGCCAATGATGGATAACGATGGCCGCATAGTTCGTCCAGCCAATTATCCCACACCATGCCCCGGACGGGGTTGGACCGTCTTGGAGACACCTGGGGGAGTCAAGGTAGGCCTTGGCAACGTCCAAGGAAGGCTCTTTATGAATAGTAACCTCGATTGCCCCTTTAAGAGCTGTGATCGAATCTTAGAAGAGATTGGTAAGACTGGGGCTAATATTTCTATAATCGACGTTCACGCAGAGGCTACTAGCGAAAAAAAGGCTTTGGCTTGGTACCTAGACGGACGTTTAGGGGCCTTATTTGGCACTCATACTCACGTCCAAACTAGCGACGCCCAAATCTTTCCTGAGGGCTTAGCCTATATTAGCGATGCGGGCATGACCGGGCCCCACCGTTCTGTAATAGGTATGAATAAAGATGAATCAATTTCTTTTTTTCTGACTGGCCGAGCTAAACGTTATAAACCAGCTAAAGGAGATATATTTTTAGAAGGAGTTATCGTAAACTTTAATCAAAAAGGTAGAGCAGAGGAAATTAAAACACTAAAAATAAAATGTGAAGAATATTAAGACTATAGACGCTCTCACACCTCAGATCGTCGACTATCTGCCAATTAGGTATAATTTGGAGGAAGCCCGGGAGATGATTCAACGAATAGACTCTTAGTCAGATGGTGGCAAGCCTTTATTCGTCAGCGATGAGCTTAACCATTACGCCACTGTGATTAAAGAGATGTACTCTCACGTTAAGCCGGTCCCGCACACAGGCAAGCGTAGGCGTCCGATAAGCCAAAAAAAGTGATTGACATCGACTGGGCTATGCCACTATCAAAAAAAACCAGAGAGAAAAGCTGCGTCGTTAAGGTGGATCAAACCGTGGTCTTTGGCACTGAGGAAAGCGTTCTAGCTCTCCTGCTGAGTTCCCCAAGCAACACAATCAACTCAACATATTATAGAACGCAGCAATCTTGACTGGTAGCTATTTGACGCTCATTTAGCCAGTAAATCATCGACCTTCTCAAAGAGCGGTCGCTGGTTGGCGGCCAAGCTTTCTATATGTATCTTTTGGTATAGCTTTGTCCGTCCTCATTCTTAGCGGAGCAAAAACTCATAAAATTGCTCTAAACGAGTTACTCCAGCAATGGCGGCGGGAATTGCTCAACAACCATTGGCTTCAGAGAATATTGTCAAGGGCTTTGTTAATGTCAACCAATCTCATCTATCACCTAATTTCGTAGACTCGTATTTATGCCCCCCTCAAAGTTTACTTTTAAATCAGTAACCAGAGAATTGCCCAAAGCTTTTGAAGTTTTGAGCAAAAACTTTCAGATTATTGGGCCTAATAAAGAATCGCTTCAGACATTTGAAGAAGCTCGTCACCAAATTGAAAACAATTTCCAAAATGGTTTTGTTCATCTGCCAAAAGCGCGCCCCAAAGATTTCTAGCAATAGTAGCCTCAGTCCTTCTTCCGACCCTAATAGGGAAAAGCTTTCCAACGTAGAAAAATCAGATAATTCAAAAGGCGGCTAGAAGGGCCATGCAGGAACTCTATTTGAACACTTTGAAAATCCAGACACAATAGCTCAGCAACGTGTCAATTCTCCTGAGATAACAAACGAACCTGGCTGGCCATTGAGCGGATATGAAATCTGCCAGGTTGTAGATATAAAGATAATCCGCTTCGTTGTTGAGTATCAAGTGGAAATTTGGGAAACAAGAAGAGCAAAAAATATAGTTACCGACTTTCCAGACGAGGCCAAAGCGGATGGCTATAAAAACCGCGTGATAACTCCTAAAGAGTTAAACGAAACATCAAATATCCAATCAAAAACTAACGCAGCGTCTTCCGAAGTCAGCCAAGGTTGAATCGTCAGAGCCCGACAACTATGTTTTTTAAAGCTCAAGAAGAAGATGCGTTTAAAGATAAAATAAGTTCGCCCATTCCAGTAGTTGGATTAGCTATACCGCCCTTGGCGGTTAATCTCAATGAGTGTCTGCCTAAAAGCGTTAAGGCTTCTTGCCAATCTGAGACAGAGGTCCTTAAATCATCTAACGCTGGACGCTATTAAGCTGCGTGACGATACTTGGGCGGCTTACGTAGAGAACTGACCTGCCCTTGGCTGACAACTAGCTAGAGTTAGTGTTTGAACTTCCGGTGCTTTCTTGGGCATAAAATAAAAAACCCTGGCGGTATTTGCAATTACCGCCAGGGGGAGGAGTTGCCGCTGAAATTTTATATATTTATACCAAGTTTTTTCTGTTTTGTCAAGACCCTTAAAATAAAACTGCCCTTGCCGCGAGCAACGTCAAGAGAGGAACCAAAGGCCCTAACTAAAGGTGAGTTTCCTCCCCTTACCTCCGAACCATGCTGGCGATTCTCCCCCTTTCCCCTTATTTTTTCTAAGTAGCAGGGCTCTCTTTCGCCAACGAGTAAACCTGTTTAATTGACGAAAAATATGAGCAGACCATTTGGAAGCTAGAATTGATAAGATATAAACTCAGTAGGACGCTGGAGCGTATAGTCGCAGGAAGCACAGTCGCCTAAGCGAAGTAGCCGGTATCTTTGGTTGTTGGCTATTACCGGAAAAGGGTTTGGAAGACGGAGAAGAGGACACGCTGGCGGTTCACCAACATTAAGATGGCTATATTGTGCTTGAGCGTAAATTTTAGCTTGAGTTCCCATAGCCAGAATATTAACCAATATTACTAAGGCTATCAAGATTATTTTAGAATAAAAATAAAAAATATTTTTTTACGCTCAATAGGCCTAATTTTCGCTCATAGTTGGGATCAGGCTCGCAATTTAAAAAATCTATTAAAGGCAACTTTCACCACAGCGCCTGGAAAGTTTGATAAAATTTTAAGTGTAGCAGGTCCCTTGAAAAGATTTATGACCGGTTGCTAGCCTACATATAGAATAATGCTATATTATTTTACTAATTTGATTTTTTTAACTTACTTAATTTAGATATATATTTTATATAAATATAATATTATTCATATATTTAAAAATATATTTTAATGTTATATTAGAGTCATTAAATAAATATAAGTCATTTAGTTTATACTTGCTTCCTGGATAACCGTTCACCAAGTCTTTTTTTCCCCACGTTGCGGCTGGTAGCGACTTTCGAGTTGTAATTCAGTTTTAGCACACCCTTAAGTTCTTAACATTAATTCTTTTGAGGTTTCTACTTAGTTCTCTGCTCCAACCATATATTTTAACTTGGATTAATGTTAAAATTACGAAGTTCCTATAGAGGGCTACATTGTTGCGGTATGTGTCTGTCGTCCCTTTCAATAGGCTTGGACCACAACATTCTCTCTGGTGAACGGATACTCGTACTAAAAATTTTTCACCTCTCTTACCCAGCCAAGATAAACAGCCCTAAATTTTTTTTAAGTGCGTAACCGTTCACCAAGTCTTTTTTTCCCCCACGTTGCGGCTGGTAGTGACTTTCGAGTTGTAATTAAGTTTTAGAATACCCTTAAGTTCTTAACATTAGTTCTTTTAACGTTTCTACTTAGCTCTCTGCTCCAACCATATATTTTAACTTTGATTAATGTTAAAATTACTAAGCTCCTATAGGTGGCTACATTGCTGCGGTATGTGTCGTCCCTTTCAATAGGCTTGGCACCGCAGCGTTCTCTCTTGTGAACGGGCCCTTAAACGTTCACATTTGTAAACGGACACTTAAGAGCAGCACATAGCTAAAGAGATGTAAGGATGTCATGTCGACTATGTAATTGTCTGCGCGAGGGGATATTTTACCCAGCGGAGGAAGAAAGTCTAAATTTGCAAAGTACCTCATAATTTAAGTATTGCCGTGCTGTCAAAAAGGCAGACGGCTACAAATATACGTCGACCCCATACCCAAAAGACTTAAATTAAGTCTAAAGCAAGGGATGCTTTTCTATCTGAAAAATAATGAATTTGGTGTTCGATACAAAATTTGGAGGTGGCTTAGTTTAAGGGGCAAAGCTGCTTCACTGGTGTCGAATACTGCAAAGTCGTCGATCTCTTGGAGGCACCATTTGAACGAGGGGCTTGATTATTACCTTTGCCACCTCCCGGACTGCCCGGATTTCCTAAAGCCCATCCCGGCAAAATCTCTTACCGTGGAGCATATGGGAAAAACCGTGACAAGGCCCTTCTCTACTCCAAGACTTGCGGAAAGCGGTTTACGGCAACTCGGGACTCTCCTTATGTTCGGTGCTCACCTGCCACTCAAACAAGTGCATAAGATAATTCACCATGCTACGGAAGGCGTGAGTGTCCGGGCCACCGCCCGTCTTCTCGGCCTCACCAAGAACACCGTGAACCTGGCCATTGTAAAGGTTGGCGAGTATTGCCAGAAAGCTTACAGTTCCTTGATAAGGGACTCCAGCTGGGCGAGGTCCAACTGGATTAGCTGTGGACCTTTGTGAAAAAAAACGGCTGCTAACTATGAAGAACTCAACCGGGGCCAAGCAGAGGCATGGGGCTGGACAGCCATAGATTCGTCAACCCGCCTGATAGTCAACTACAGAGTTGAGACTCACTTCTTAGATGTTGCCCTCAGTATGGTTCAAGGGCTCAAGTCAAGATGCTCTGGTAAGGTACTACTGTTCGTCAGCGATGAACTCTCCCATTACAAGACCGTGCTTGTGGAAGCTTTCTCTCACTTTGAACCGGTTCCACGGACTGTTAAAGCTGGCCACCCGATAAACCCTGTTAAAGTTCTCAATGATGACCTGATGTAGGCTACTGTCAAGAAGACCAGAAAGACTGGCCGGGGGGGCAAAGTGGAGCGTACAGTGGTCTTTGGGGACGAGGCCGCCATCGCTGAGCACTTGGCGGCATCACCTGGTTCTCTCATCAACACCTCATACGTTGCGCGCAGCAATTTGAACTGGTACCTGTGGGATGCTTACTTGACCAGAAAATTGGTGACCTTTACCAAAGCCCTTCGCTGGCTTAAGGTAAAGCTGACAATCTGCGTAATGTGCTACAACTTTGTGCGACCCCATAGTACGTTGAACAAGAGATCGGCCAGTAGTCAAGAGATTACTCCAGGCATGGTTGCTAGAATCGCTGATCGGCAGTGGACTGTTGAAGACTTGGTGGGACCGACCGCTTTTTGTCAACTAAACTGACCCATTACCCAAAATTTTGCCTTCCTTAATTTAGGTACATAGCGATAGCGAATAATTTGGGGGACGCCTTCATTATAAGCTATTTCTTTCGTATGTCTATCGAACCTTATTGCTTCGAGGGGATAAAAAAATGAGCTTTAAATCTTCGTCGGCCGCTCCGATTTTATTCTTAAGCTTTATATTTATGATTTCGGTTTTTATGTTTTCATCCGAGATTGTTCAGGCTCGGGGCGAAGATAACTTCTCGTCAAACTCCAAACGTAACCAACTGAAAAATTTTAACTCCTCTCGGCGTTCGCCTTCTCTTATGCTCAGGCGGCAAGGCCTTCCGTCTTCAAATACCAACAATCGGTTAGTCTCTAGTGCTCAAAGGCCTGCCGATGCCTTCGAGAGGCCTCGTCATCGTCGCGGAGGGCAAGAACATTCTAAAGGGAGCTTTAAGGTTGGTTACGGACCAGACGGGGTTAATTTTGCTTATAATAACGGCTTTCTTTTCGGCGGCGACTTTAGATACCGGCTTTTTAACCGGCGCGGGATTAACTATTATTCCGGCTGGATTACAGGCTTAGACGGGAAAAAAATCGTTTATTACGATTATCTCGACCGCAAAGATTTCCCCGAGGTCTTAAATAAAATAGCTTATGGGTTGCTTGGACCTGTCACTTGGCCTAATTATCAATACTACCTCGGCACGGTCAATTCCCGGGCCTTGGTGAAACTCTTCGAGCACCTCAAAGCTCGCTTAAACGCCCAAATCGGGGCAGCCAACGATCTACCGACGGTTAAACGTATGGAACTGTCGGTGGGGTTGATAAGAGAAGAGCTAGAAAAAGTAGTCGCCAATATCGCGGTAATGGATGGCAAGTATTATTACGTAAAGTTTAAACTCTCCACCGGCGGCGTCAGCCCTTGGAGCCGTCTGCCGTTGGTTTTTAACGGCTTGTTTATCGAATCAAGTCTAGGGGCTGAAAAACCATAAATATTAAGCAAAGACCTAATATTACTTAGGACTAGTAGAATTTTTTGAACCTTCTAGTTAATAGCGGTACAAAAATTTCTTGGATCGGTCAAGCAATGTCAAAAACTTAAGAAATTTCCAAACGGAAGGCTTTGTAAAACCCAGCTAGTTTGTTTTGAGTTATACTTTGATCGAAGCGCAAAAACCTCTTAAAATCAAAATAGTCAAAAAAAATTAACTAGTAATAAGGCTCTGTTACAAATTTAAGGACTCATATAAGGTGACTTTTTGCGCT
>JAITQT010000465.1 GCA_031288745.1 Deltaproteobacteria bacterium | reverse complement strand
TAGCCTTGATTTTTTATAGATTATTAGAAGCTTTTCGTCTATAGGGCCATGAGAGCTTTTCTCTCTAGAGCTTATTTTTTTTATTATCGTTGTATTTTTCCACTAAATAAATTAATATGGTCAAAGGGTTAGTTTTAATTCTTTTTCGGAAGATGAGACCATGGAAGTTCAATACGACGTAGCCGCCCCTAGGATCCTAATCGTTGACGACGATATGATGATCCATAAACTTTTAGGGGCCATCCTTCACAAGGCAGGCTTTGAGTGCTTAAACGCCCATAGCGGCGAGGAAGGCTTAGAAATTGCCCGCAAAGATAACCCCGAACTAGTTATTTTAGACATCATGATGCCTAGCATGAACGGCTTTGAGGTTATGAGAGCCCTGAAAGCCAATCCCGAAACAGCTGATATTCCCGTCATCTTTCTGTCTGGAAAGTTTCATAACCATGAAAAGACCGAGGCTAGAGAGTTAGGGGCTGCTGATTTTATGGAAAAACCCTTTGAACGTAACGAACTCCTAGCCAGGATAAAAACTTACCTAACTCTTAAACGACAAGAAAATAACATTACTTTTTTTAACCAACGCCTAGTTCAAATGGCTAGAGACGCTTTAGGCCTAATTAATCAAGGTCGGAGTGCCTCTCAGCTAACCAGCCTACCCGAAGATTTGGCCAAACGCATGAATGAATCAACCCAAAAGGCCCAAAAAGCCTTAACTCTTCTAGAAAATCAATGGGTCGTTTTCTCAGCTTTCGTTAAACCTTATCTAGCCGGTCAAGGGGACGATTATTTTCGCGATTCTCTGACCATCATCCCAGATAACGTTAAAGAACTCAAAAACCAGCTTGAAATCATGACCTCTATCTCTAGAGCACTTAACGCTATTTGCGGTTTGTCTTTACCCGATACAGATACCGATACCGACGGCGCTAACGATACTCGCCCCAACTAAAACCCTATGCTTCTGGCGGCGGGTGACCAGCGTGGTCGCCCTTTGCCTTTAAGGCGGCCTATGTCCGAAATGGAACTTGACGAGGGATTGCTTCAGGATTTCATTACCGAGTCCAAAGAGCTGATGGAAGAATATACTTCCAGCCTTTCAGCCTTTGAAAGCGATCCCAAAAATCTCGACACCATCAACCCTGTCTTTAGGGCCGCGCACACCCTAAAAGGCTCCAGCGCTTTTTTTGGGCTCAACCACATTAAAGATTTTGCCCATAAGCTGGAAAACCTCTTAGATGAGATCCGCCATGGAACGAGACTAGCCGATCCAAAGGCCATAGAATATCTATATCTAGCCGGCAATCACCTTAAAGCCATGCTCGATCGCCTTTCAGCCGGGGATGCCGCCGCTGTCTTAACGACGGAAGAGTCTAAATTTCAAGACGAACTAGTGGAGTGGATGCGTCAAACCGGCTCAGCCTCGACCGTAGGCGATGGTGAAAATAAGGCTAATTTTGAAAAGGCCTGCGTTAAGATTAAAACCTTACTAGCCGAAGCCCTAGAGCTGGGGAGCGATCCCGATCAGCTCATCCAAAGCGTGACCGACGTGGTTAACGCCCTGCCCATTAAGCTAGAAGACGCCCACAAGGCAGCCGCTGAAGCTTTAGAGCGACCTTCGTCGATAAGCTATAATGGAGTTGATCTCTCCTTACCTCTCCTCTCAGCCCTTGATACTATCTCCTCGCCCTCCTCGTTTGACCCCAAGAGTTTTGATTTAAATCTTAAAAGTGTAGGGGACTTAATAACTAAAAACAGCTGGGATAACCTTAAGGCTGACTATAACGTGGCTATGGAGGATTTTACGGCAGTCTTTGAGAGCGGCTTAGATTTCGATCCCATATTAGTTGGGCTAATTAGATCTAAATTAGAAAATCTTCTCCAAAACCTTGATTTGACTTACCCGGAAAAAGATACCGACGCCCAAGTCCTACAAGGCGACCAGGGCCGGGCTGACGGGGGCGAGGCCGAAGAAGAGGCTAAGGGGGATGAACCTAAAAAAGAGGTCAAGCAAGACCATAAAACTATGCGCATTTCTGAGGAAAAGGTCGATGGTTTTATGAGCTACGTTGGCGAACTTATCGTGACTGCGGAAACCTTTAACTACCTTCAAAAGACTATTGAACAGGAAAAAGTTAACCCCAATACTATTAGGGCCTTTAAAAACGCTAACCAAGCCTTTCGCGAACTCTCAGACGATCTGCAAGAAAGCTTAATGGAAATAAGGAGAGTACCTATTAAGGGTATCTTGCAAAAGGTCAATATGATGGCCCGCGAACTGTCCCACCAGCTGGGCAAGCAGGTTAAGGTCCTACTAGAGGGCCAAGACGTACAGCTTGATAAGTCTATTGCCGAGAGCCTAGAAGCCCCCCTAGTGCACGTGGTACGCAATTCTTTAGATCACGGCTTTGAGACGCCTCAAGAAAGAAGAGAGGCGAGTAAACCAGCCGAGTGCTTGTTACGCGTCTCGGCCTCAGCTGACAAAGAATTTTTTTACATGATCGTCGAAGACGACGGGAGGGGCATTGATCCTGAAAAGATGCGCCTAGTGGCCGTGCGCAAGGGACTAATGGGGGACAGCCAAGCTGCCGCTCTTACCGATAAAGAAGCCATAGGATTAATATTTGGGGCCGGCTTTTCCACAGCCGACCAAATCACCGACGTCTCCGGCCGCGGCGTGGGCATGGACGTGGTTAGAACCAATATCAATTCTTTAAACGGCTCGATTAATATCGACTCCAAAGTAGGCCTTGGCACTACGATTACTTTAAAAATCCCTCTCTCTGTCACCCTACAAGTAATTAAGGCCCTCCATGTAAGGGTCGGTCAATCTAATTTTATTATTAGCCTAGAAGAAATTTTAGAGTCTTTAAGACCTTCCCCAGACGAACTCTCTACAATCGAAGGCCGCGGGCTAATCCTAAATCGCCGCGGGCAAATTACCCCTCTTATTAAGCTTTACGAACTCTTCGATCTCCAACCCGAGCACGAAGACCCATCAGATGGTCTTTTAGTTATGGTAGAGACGACCTCGGGCCGCTACGCTTTATTAGTCGATGAAGTCATGGGCCAGCAGCAAGTGGTGGTTAAAGAGCTGGGCGAGCAATTTAAGCGCCTTAACTTTTTAGCCGGTAGCGCTCTCTTAGGTGACGGCGGCCTAGGATTAGTCTTAGCCGCCGACGGCATCGTTAGGTTGGCCTTTGGCTTAGGTAAGTAACTTTAATTTTCTTTTAAGGCTTTTTTTTTCGGCTCGCGCTTTTTAGCTAAGGCTTAAAGCGCGTTAAATTTCTAAGCTATCTTTATTATTTAGATAGCCTGACTTTCGCTCGTTAGTTTTTCAGGTTCGGGGCTTTTTAAAGCGTCGGTCCGCCGGCCTTTTGGCCTTGAGCCATAAGGAGTTAAAATATATATGGTTGATTTTAACCGCGTCTTCATCCTTCCCGGAGAATACTTCATCTCTAAGCAACCTCACCTCATCTCCACCCTTTTAGGTTCTTGCGTAGCCGTCTGTCTCTATCACCCTACCCAAAAGTTCGGGGGCATGAATCACTTTATGCTGCCCACTAGCCCCAATAAAGAGCGCAGCGGCAAATACGGTGACTACGCCATTGCGGTGCTCTTGCAGTTCATGGAAAGGACCGTAGGGACCCTAGAGGGCCTTCAGGCCATTATCAGCGGCGGGGCCAATGTGGTTAGTAATATCTCCTCCGGCACCCAAATTGGTCAGCGTAATATTGATATAGCCCGGCAGATCTTAGCCAAGCGCAACATAAAAATCATTAAGGAAAACGTTGGCGGAGACGTGGGGCTTAAACTTCACTACCAAAATTGGGATAATCGCTTAACCATAGAGCGCATGGACCGCAGGGTTATGATCGGCTCGACCATACAAAAAGAGGAGACGGCCCGCTTATCCCCTCAAGCGAGCCCTGCCGCTTTTACTAGCCCTAAAGAAATAGGCAAACCCCAAGCCGGGGCAGCCAAAGCTCCCTCTAGCGGGCGCATAAAGGTCCTTATTGTCGATGACTCGGCTATCGTGCGTAATCTTCTAACCAAGGCCATGGCCGACGAGCCGGACCTTAAAGTGGTTGGAGCGGCTAAAGACGCTTATGAAGCTAGAGAAATGCTTTTAGAGCTAGGCCCCGACGTTATCACCCTAGATATCGTTATGCCTAAAATGGATGGGGTCACTTTTTTGAAAAAACTCATGGTCTACTACCCCATCCCGGTCATCATCTGCTCGACTATTGCCAAAAGCGGTAGTCAAGCTGAGTATCGAAGCGATAAAATAGGAGCCGTAGACGTTATTGATAAAGAATCTCTAAACCTCTACCAAGGTTTAGAGACGGTAAAAAAGATACTCATCCCTAAGATCAAAAGCGCTGCAGCTACTAAAGTTACTAAAAAGAGTAAGGAAGAAGTGGCCGGTCTATGATTAAAGGGCCCTTAAAAGCCCTTTCAGCGGCTCTCATAAGCCTTCTGGTCATTTTTTACCAGATTTCGGCTTTAAGCCAAAACAGCTCGAGCCTGCCCCCCTCTTTTAAAAACCCACAGCCAAGCGCCGTAGCCTCATTTGCCCCGACCATTGAGGTCAAAATCGAACAAATTATCCAAAGGCCCCCAGGTTTATTTACCCAGGGCCTTTTATTTTTTAAAGGGGCCCTTTACGAATCAACCGGCGGATACTCCAATAGCGCCTTATGGCGTTGGGAGTTTGAGCCTAAAAATCAAATCTTAAATCGATTAAAGCTCAAACTAGAGCTTACTCAAATCGGACCTAAGCCTATATTCGCCGAAGGGCTAAGCCAAGCGGGTGGCTTTTTATACCTCTTAACTTGGCGCGAGGGCCTAGCCTTTAAAATCGAGCCCAACACTCTAGCTGTTCTTGAGCGCTTCAATTACCAAGGCGAGGGCTGGGGCCTAGCCTATGACGGAAGTGTCCTTTGGCGCTCGGACGGCTCAAATCTACTTCAATCTTATTCTCCGCGAGATTTTAAACCTATAGGGCCACCCTTAGCCGTCTTTGACGGCCCTATGGCTGTGAAAAATTTAAACGAGCTTGAATACGATCAAAAAGAGGGCCTGATGCTAGCTAACGTCTGGCATAGCCAAAAAGTTGCGGCTATTTCTTTAATAGACGGCCGAGTTCTCTTTTGGCTTGATTTATCCTCTCTCGCCCACCTCGAAAGCCTAAATCTTAATGAGCCTGAGGCCGTTTTAAACGGTCTAGCCTTTGACGAGCGCCATCGACTTTGGATTACAGGTAAACTCTGGCCTAGACTCTATCGAGTCTCCTATAAGCTTAATGAGACGTTAAAAGGGGCTTTAAATGATCATCTAAAAAGACCTTAAGAATCCTAAGGCCTCGCTTTCTTTTTCTCTTCGAGCTTTTGATCTCTATTGGCCTCACCTTATTTTCCTTTCATTTTTAGTCCTTTTTTAGTTAGCTCACCTGTATGGCTAAAAGCTGCTCCCTTACTCCCCTAAGCCTATAAACAGCCTTGGCTTTAAGCTTAAGTACTGGTTTTTTTTTCTATCTTAAGCTAAAATCAATGCTGGTCTTAAAAACAATTAAAATTAACCTCTATAACCCCAGGTTCTCTTTTTCTTTTTTGAGTTATCTTTTAGCTAAAAGATAACTCAATCAATTGACTAAGCTTAGAGTACCAAGGCTTTTAGTCTAATTTTGGAGTCTATCGTGAGCGACCCTTTAGAAACTTACCAGTCCGTGCGCCTGCAGCAAACCAAAAAAAATCTCGAGGCTCATTTTTTTGGAGTTAGCCTGTGCCAAAGCCTAACTCAAGCCGAAGATATTATCGCCAGCCAAATCGTAGAGCAATCCGAGGCTAAAACCATTGGCTTCGGGGGCTCGGCCACGGTGGGGCAATCAAATTTAGTTTCTAAATTAAAAGCCATTAGCTCTTTAGAGGTGTTCGATCGTAATAACCCTAATCTTTCTCCCGTGGAGAGGTCCGAGCTTAGCCGTAAGTGCCTTACGGCCGATCTCTTTATCTCTTCGGTTAACGCTATTTCCATTAATGGGCAATTAATCGGCATTGATAAAATGGGCAACCGCTTAGCCGCGCTCATCTACGGGGCCCGCAAGGTTGCCTTGGTGGTAGGCCGCAATAAATTAACCGATAATCTTGAATCGGCCTTAGCCAGGGCCAAAAACGTGGCCTCCCCAATTAACGCCATGAGATTTGAAGCCGATGTTCCTTGCGCTAAAACCGGACGCTGTTACGATTGCCAGAACCCTAACAGGCTTTGCGCGGTGACCGCCGTGATTGAACGCAGTTTTCCTCCTCAACGCATCCACGTTTTATTAGTTAACCAAGATCTAGGTTTTTAACTAATTCCCAATACGGCGGTGCTTTAATTGTTTGAAAAATCCGAGACCACTCTTAGCTCACCCGAGCAGTTAGCTATCTTAGACTTTAGTGCCCAACTGGCCTCGGATTTAGTCTCTGACTATTTTCAACTAGACTTTAGCAACTTTAAGCAATGGCCAGTAGATATACGTCACTACCCGACGCTAGAAACCAGCGAGATACGCTCTGACGTTTTAGCCCAACTTTTGCGCTATAGACGCCGCGATGTAGACGGTAAATTAATGGGCCGAGATTTCTGGCGGATCTGCCTCTAAGATCCGGTTATATTGGTGGCCGCTCGTAGGGAAGGCCTTTCTCTGGCACCTCTGTTAACCTACGTCTTAACCCACGAATTTGTCCACGTGGCCCGCTTCAGCCGCTTTTTGGAACTCTTGAGCCTTGAATCCTCAAAACGCGCTTCCGAGGAAGCGATTGTGCATCGTTTGACTGAAAATCTTTTATCGCGCCTTACAACCCCTGAAATGGATAGAGTGTTGGAACTTTACCGCGAAAATCGTCTACCCGTGGACCAAAAATACCCCGCCCCTTTAGTCGCCCCCCCTTAACTGGCCTTTTTTGCTCTTAGCTTAATAATTTTGTTAGTTATGAGCTAACCTTATTTAACAGGCTATTTCAGCCTAAAATAGGCCTTATGGTCGATTGGTCGCAATTTTTAAGTTAATATTCGAGCCCTTTCAAAGTTCTCACCCCCTATTTAAGAAGCGGCTTATTTATTAGGTGTCCGTTCACAAATGTGAACGTTTAAGGGCCCGTTCACAAGAGAGAACGCTGCGGTGCCAAGCCTATTGAAAGGGACGACACATCCCGCAGCAATGTAGCCCCCTATAGGAGC
>JAITQT010000423.1 GCA_031288745.1 Deltaproteobacteria bacterium | reverse complement strand
GCCCCAAATAGCCTCATTGACCTTGAATCGGGCTCGTCTAAATTATCCTCAGGGGCTAAGCCTATTTTTGCGTCTGGAAGATAGATGTCTACTAGGCCCTCCATCATGGCTAGGGCCTCGAGAGAGTCGTAGCCTCCGCTATTATAGATAATGGGAAGATTAAGGCCCTTAGCCTTTGCCTCGGCCAAAGCTAAAGCTATTTGGGGCACGTAAGGCGTAGGGGAGACGAGATTAACGTTGTGGGCACCGCTCTCGGCTAACTTTAAAAAAACCTCAGTTAAGGTAGAGGGTTCTATATCGTAACTTTCTTTAAAATTTTGAGATATCTGCCAATTTTGACAAAAAACGCACTTAAGATTGCATCGGGTAAAAAAAACCGCGCCTGACCCGCGACTACCTGATAAGGGTGGCTCTTCACCGAAGTGGAGCACGGCTGAATAAAAACCCACTAGTCGCTCTGCCTTGCAGCGGCCTAGACTCCCTTTTTGGCGATCTACTTGGCAGCGATGCCCGCACATAACGCACAGCGCGCTCATTTAGATCCTAGCTGGCCTAACGCGGCGCTCGGGCGCGGGAGGATGAGAGCGCCTCGATCTTGATAGGCGCGAGGAGAGACGGCGGTTGTTAAAGCTCTTTTCGGGAAAGGCAAGATCTAGTAATTCTTCGATGTTATCGACGGGCGAAAAATGTATCTTGCGCCTTAGCGCCTGGGGGATGTCTTCAAGGTCCTTAAGATTTTGCTTGGGGATAACCACTTTCTTTATGCCCGCCCTTAGCGCAGCCAACGCCTTTTCTTTAAGCCCACCTATGGCCATTATCTGACCTCTTAAGGTAATCTCCCCGGTCATGGCCATATCTCTAGGGGCGGGCACACCCGTTAAGGCCGAGATAAGGGCAATTAGTAGAGAAGCCCCAGCCGAGGGGCCCTCCTTGGGCACAGCCCCGGCCGGTACGTGAATATGGATATCAAGTTCTTCATAAAAGTCGTTATCTAAACCGAAACGGGCCGAGTGGGCCCTGGTAAAGGCCAAAACCGTCTGGGCGCTCTCTTTCATTACCTCGCCCAATTGACCGGTTAAGGTTAGGTTGCCCTTACCTGGCATGGTCCTAACCTCTATATACATTATCTCCCCGCCCATCTCCGTCCAAGCCAAACCTGTAACCACGCCCGGTTGACCTTCGGTTAAAGCCGGCTCCGGTAAGACCTCGGGCGGACCCAAATAGCGCTGGAGAGAACCTTTAGTAATCTTAAAGAGCCTTTCTTCGCCCTCAGCCACCTTTCTGGCCACCTTACGGCAAATAGCGGCTAACTTTCGCTCCAAACCCCTAAGGCCAGCCTCTTGGGTGTAGCTGGTAATGACCTTTTGGATGGCCGAGTCGTAAAAGGTCAAAAGACTCAGTTTTAAGCCGTGATCGGAAATCAAACGGGGAATAAGGTGTTTTTTAGCGATAGCCACCTTCTCCTCGGCTGTGTAGCCGCTAAGGTATATGACCTCCATGCGATCTTCTAGGGCCTGGGGGATGGGGTCTAAAAAATTGGCTGTGGTGATAAACATGACCCGGCTAAGATCGAAGGGTAAATTAAGGTAATGATCGGAAAAGTTGGAATTTTGCTCCGGGTCTAACACCTCTAATAAGGCCGATGCTGGATCGCCTCTAAAATCAGAGCCTATCTTATCGATTTCATCAAGCATAAAGACGGGGTTATTGGAGCCACAGGTCTTAAGAGCTTGGATGATACGGCCAGGCAAGGCCCCGATGTAAGTGCGGCGGTGACCGCGAATCTCGGCTTCATCTTTCATTCCACCCAAAGAAAGCCTTACAAACTTGCGGCCCATAGCCTTGGCAATGGATTGACCTAAAGAGGTCTTTCCCACTCCAGGAGGGCCCAAAAAGCAAATAATTGGGCCTTTCTGACGGCGGTTAAGCTTCATGACCGCTAGGTGCTCTAAAATGCGATCCTTAATCTTTTGTAGGTCGTAGTGATCAGCGTCTAAGATTTTTTTGGCCTCAGCCAGATCTAAATGATCGCGCGTGGCCGCAGTCCAGGGTAGTTCCACTATCCAATCTAGATAAGAGCGCACAATAGAAGATTCGGCCGTATCAGGATGCATCCATTCAAGCCGGCTTAGTTGCTTATTGGCTTCCGCAGCCACTTCTTTAGGCAGCTTAGCCTTTCTAAGCTTAAGACGATATTCTTCGGCCTCGTCATCACGAGAGCCCTCGTCACCCAATTCTCTCTTAATAGCCCTAAGTTGCTCTCGTAGATAATACTCCCTTTGGGATCTATCCATCTCCTCGCGGGCCTCGCTATCGAGCTTAGCCTGCATAGCGCTAACCTTAAACTCTTGGGTGAGGATGGAGTTAACTAAGACTAGCCGCTCCATGGGGTCTGATGTCTCTAAAACCTTTTGGGCGTCTTCGACCTTAACGTGCATATTGCTGACCACTAAATCAGCTAGCCGCCCCGGGTCATCTATACTTTCTAAAAGGCTAACAATCTCGTCGCTAAGCACATCCCTTAGCGACAATATCCTCTGGCTCTGCTCTCGCACGTTGCGCATCAAGGCCTCAAGCTCGACCGAATCTTTAGGGGGCGGAAGTTCTTCTAAAAGTTCCAAAGAACATTTTAAATAAGGCTCTTTAGAGACAAAGCCCGTTACACGGCATTTAGCTAAGCCTTGAACCAATATTTTGACCCGACCGTCTGGCAATCGCAATTGACGCATGATCTGGGCCACCGTGCCCACGCGGTAGAGTTCGTCCGGCTCGGGGTTATCTTGGCGGTGGTCCTTTTGGGCCACAACCACAATTTGTTTACTACTGAGCTGGGAAGCCGCCTCTAGTGCCGCCACCGACGACTCCCTACCTATAAACAAAGGTAGAATCATATCGGTGAAAATAACCACGTCGCGAACGGCCAAAAGGGGAAGTTCGGAACCTATCTCTATATCGTTTCTCGACTGCATAAATTTAGGTTTATCACGCCACTTTATTAAAGGGCACCGCCCCTTTGGGACCCAAAAGAGGGCTAAAAAGGCGGGCCAAAGGGTTAAAGAATAATTTTTAGCCAAAGATTTTAAAGCTTTTGGTTAAAAGGCCAGATTAAAAACTAGGTCGAATCTGACCTAAGTTTAATGTTTTTATTTTACCAGAAAACCGAATATATTGCCACATTTATTATTTTCCGAGATCATTTGATCTAAGCTGACCACAAGGCTTTAAATTTATTTTTTTACCTCTGACAAATATTACTCTTGACCTAGCCCGGTAAATGGCATATAAAGACAAAGAGGTTGTTGGTTAAAGGGCCTCCCTTTTACCTTAAAACGATTTGTACGAGACTTAAACTATTTAAAATCTAACCCACTGAGTTCCGCCTTGATAATCAAGGTAAAAAGCCAAAAATTAAATCAAAAAAACATTGTTTTAATCCTAAAACAAACTAATAATAAAAATTTAGCTATATATAAAAAAAATAACTCTCTCTATAAATAACATTGACTTTTATTTAAATCGCCTAAGGTTTAAAAATTTCTTTCGTTTCGTTGCCAGTGGCCGACCTCTCCTTTGGTTTGATTTTACCCCAAGGAGCGCCTAAAATAAGTTGGGCACTTATCTAATTATTTGTAATAGCTAATAAAAAACTTAGGTAAGCTTTGGGAAAACTAATTCCCGCCCCTTAGCCTCACCTAAAGCTCTTATGGCTACCGCTTAAAAGTATTTTTTTTAATTTTAGCCTCTTGTCATAACCAGTTTTCATGTGCTACACTTCTCTCACGTTCTTAAAACTGTAACCGTTCACAAAGTCTTTTTTCCCCACGTTGCGGCTGGTAGCGACTTTCGAGTTGTAATTTAGTTTTAGCATACCCTTAAGTTCTTAACATTAGATCGAAGCTCAAAAAGTCCCATTTATCTGTCCTAAAATTATTAACATATCATTATTACTAGTTAATTTTTTAGACTATTTTGACCTTCAGAGGTTTTTGCGTTTCGATCAACATTAGTTCTTTTAACGTTTTTATTTAGCTCTCTGCCAACCATATATTTTAACTTTGTTTAATGTTAAAATTACTAAGCTCCTATAGGGGGCTACATTGCTGCGGGATGTGTCGTCCCTTTCAATAGGCTTGGCACCGCAGCGTTCTCTCTTGTGAACGGGCCCTTAAACGTTCACA
>JAITQT010000419.1 GCA_031288745.1 Deltaproteobacteria bacterium | reverse complement strand
TTATCGCGATACAAGCTCAGAGAAAAATACTTTTAGGTATACAAACTAAATAGCAGAAAGACGATTAATATCAAGTAGTTAAGACCTTATGCCTTAGCTAACTTGTAAACTCCCGCTAGGCCAAATTTTTTTAACCCAACATTATGCTTGACCTAGCCTCCTGAAATTTTGAGTTAATTGATTATAGAGAGGCGAAAATTAAAATTTGATTCGTCTTTAGGTCTTTCTTTTTTACTTTTAAACCTAAATATCCGGCCTCAAAGGCCGCCAATCTTGGATTATTTTTTTTAATTTGAGGCTTAAGCATGCCCTTAGTAAGTTTTTCCGAAGTAACTCGCTTCCACGGCCGTCAAGACGTGCTCAACGGGGTTACTTTTTCTATTGAACCTAGCGAGCGAGTCGGCTTAGTCGGCCGCAACGGTGCCGGTAAAACCACGATTATTAGGCTTATATGTGAAGAAGAAAACCTCGACTCTGGTAAGGTGACTAAGGTCAAAGAACTCAAACTTGGCTACCTCCCTCAAGACGTCTCGGCCCAGGGCGATCAAAAGCTACTTAGGCTAGTTATGGATACTGACCCTAGATTTACTAGCTTAGAAACTAAATTAAAAGAAATAGAAACCCTTCTAAGCTCTGCTAACCTCGAACGCCAAAGCTTAAACGAACTAGTTGAGCGTCAAGGTAGCTTGATGCAAGAGTTCGAGGCTATGGGCGGTTGGGAGAGGGAAAACGAAGCCAAAAAAGTCCTCTCGGGTCTTGGTTTTGAGGAAAAAGATTTCCAGCGCAGTCTCTCCGAGTTCTCCGGGGGCTGGATTATGCGCGGTGTCTTAGCTAGATTATTAGTCTCTAAACCGGATTTATTAATCTTAGACGAACCGACCAACCACCTCGATCTTGATAGCCTCATTTGGCTAGAGGACTATCTTAAGAGTTCGACCTCGGCCTTACTTTTAGTCTCTCACGACCGCGTTTTTTTAAACAATTTGGCCCAAAAAATCATCGAACTGCGCCGAGGCCGCGTTGTCTCTTATAGCGGCGACTACGATTTTTTTCTAGCTGAAAAAACTAGGCGCCTAATTACCGAGAGCGCAGCCTTTAATAACCAAAAAGAGCGCATTAAGCAATTAGAACGTTTTATAGAGCGAAACCGGGTTAGGGCTTCTACGGCCAAACGGGCCCAGAGCCGCATAAAGGTCTTAGAAAAACTCGACCTTTTACCTCAACCTGACGACGAGCTAGAGGGCTCTTTTAATCTTAAGCTCCCATCCGCTCGAAGGGGACCGGACGTGGTGGCGAAACTAATAAACGTAACTAAAAAATATGGCCAAGTCGAAGTCTACAGAGACTTAAACTTAACTCTCTTACGCGGCACTCGCTTAGCCCTAATTGGGCCCAACGGACGCGGAAAATCAACTCTTGTTAAGCTCCTAGCTGGCTTAACCTCCCCCACCAGCGGAACCGTTAGGCTAGGGCAAAACGTGGACCTAGGCTATTTTTCTCAGTTCCAAATGGAGAGCTTAAATCCTCAATTAACGGTTTTGGAGCAATTAAGTCAGGCCGGCGGCAATCTTGGGCAAGGCCCTTTAAGAAACATTTTAGGCGGGTTTCTCTTTTATGGCGACGACGTTTTCAAAAAAGTCTCGGTCTTATCGGGCGGAGAAAAGACCAGATTGGTTCTGGCTAAAATTATGTTGGGCGCGCCCAATCTATTAATTATGGACGAACCGACTAACCATCTTGATATCCCCGGACGCCAAATGCTTGAGGAAGCTTTAGAGGATTATCAGTCTACCATGATTCTCATTAGTCACGACCGACATTTTATCAACAAACTTTGCGATAGTGTGGGTATTATTGAAAACGGCCGACTAACAATCTATCCTGGCAACTTCGACGACTACCAAAGCCTCTGGCTTAAAGGAGGCTCACAGAAGGAGAGTCAACAAAACCCAACCCCATTAATTGAGTTTAATAATAGCAAAGAGGTTAATTTTTTAAAGAAAAATCAAAAATTTAAAAATAAAAAATCCCCGAAACTCGAAAAAAAAACGGCCCCTTCGAGCGCCAGACAAGCTGCTTGGCTTCAAAAGTCTCTACTCTCTAGCTTAAACCAAACCGAAGAAAGGCTCAAGGCCTTGCAAGAACAAAGCGCCATGATTACCAACTCTTTAAGCGAGCCTATCACTTATAAAGACGGAGAAAAAGCGAAAAACCTAAGCCAGGAGCTTAGCGCCATCGAATCAGAAATTAAAGAACAAGAAAAAATCTGGGAAGAGACTCTTGCGAGTCTCGAACAACTAGATAGTTAAACCCAGCCTTAAGACAACGATTAAATGGTAAATATTAAAATTAAACACCTATTTTAACTAAATTATCATACATAGAGGATTTTAACTCTTAGTGTCCGTTCACAAATGTGAACGTTTAAGGGCCCGTTCACAAGAGAGAACGCTGCGGTGCCAAGCCTATTGAAAGGGACGACACATCCCGCAGCAATGTAGCCCCCTATTAAGAGCTTAGTAATTTTAACATTAATCAAAGTTTGATCGAAGCGCAAAAAGTCCCCTTTATTCAGTCCTTAAATTCGTAATATGTCCTTATTACTAGTCAATTTGTTAGACTCTTTTGCTTTTAAGAGGTTTTTGCGCTTCGATCAAGTTTAAATATATGGTTGGAACAGAGAGCAAAGTAGAAACGTTAAAAGAACTAATGTTAAGAACTTAAGGGTATGTTAAAACTTAATTTCAACTCGAAAGTCGCTACCAGCCGCAACGTGGGGAAAAAAGACTTGGTGAACGGTTACCTTATATAGAAGCAAATTTTATAAGACTGTCATCTACCCTTCCCTAAATTAAAAGGCTTGTAAAAGCCTTTCAGTAGTTCAGGGTAAGTGTAGTTTAGTTTGAAAAAATACGTTAATAAATTTCAGAGGGGCCATAATAAAATTTATAAGGTCGTTCTAATTTTTAGCCAACGAACCAATGCGGCTGTCGTTATTGAGGAAGCCAAAAATTTGATAGCGCGGCCTCTTGATAATGATTTAATTTGAGCTAAAATTTTAAATTATTTTCTTTCTATGCATTATTAGCCTCTTTAATGATCTGGGATAGTCTAAAACCTCTTAGACAAAATAAGGTAGCCTCTTAGCAGTATATTACAGCGTATTGCACAAGAAATTTAAGATAGTCAGCGACAATGGTTTTTTGCTAGAGCTACTTTTTACGAGAGCCTCGTTGTTTACTAAAATTATAGATATTAGTTACCAATCTACAACCAAAGATAGAAAGTGATTTGGCTACTCCTCCTCCGCCTTGGCTGGCTCCT
>JAITQT010000373.1 GCA_031288745.1 Deltaproteobacteria bacterium | reverse complement strand
CTAAGTAGAAACGTTAAAAGAACTAATGTTAAGAACTTAAGGGTATGCTAAAACTTAATTACAACTCGAAAGTCGCTACCAGCCGCAACGTGGGGAAAAAAGACTTGGTGAACGGTTACTTAGATTTTAAACACCTTTCGTCTTCTTTATAGGCTTTTGTAAGCCCTGTAGTCTTTTTGCTTATATCAGTGGTGGACCTAAGCGTTCCTCTTTCAAGGCTGCAAATAGAGTTAAAGAGAGCGTCTAAAGTCAGCTCTAGTTTTTGGCAATGGGAGGGGTTATCTAGCCTAGGTACTGGGGCCCTTCCGGGTAGCCTTTTTTTTAAGGCTATTTGGTAGTTGACAAAAAAATTACCTCCGTCTTTTGTCCTTAAACTGACCCGTTTAACCACTTTTTGGCCAAGGAACGGGCAAAAGTTATTTTCGTCAGAATTGGTAGAGACTATAACTTTAGGCTCTAAAAATTGGACCAATTGTTTTAAGCGGGTCGCAAGGTCTTCATTATTGTCTCTCGGTTCATTGGCCTTTATAACCACTATGGTCGAAGAGGGGAAAAAGAGCTTTAAAGTTAGAGCGCTTAAGGGATCGGAGGCGGTAAAAACGCTTTGATCTTGACCGAGCCAAATCATGACCGAGTTTTCTTTTTTAGGCCACGATATAAGTTCGCCTGAGCTATAGGACCAAAACCTTTGCTTATCGACGGGAAAGATGACCCTATTTAGGGCGTCGACGTAGATAAAGCCATGAGATACCATAGAGTTAACTAAAAAAGCGGGCAGCAAAGAGCGATGAATAAAACCTCTAAAAATCTTCTCCTTTTGGTTTAAGCAAGGTTTGGGAAGCCACAAGTTAGGTAAAGCTAAATCACGTTCTCTTTTAACCACCGCCTCAAGCTCTACTGGGCTAAGAAAATTAGATAGAACTTCTTGGGTGGCCATAGGTTCGTCTTGAGGTAAGTCAAAATAATGTCTGGTTAAGGAGATTAATCCTCTCCCCCCAAGAGAGGTTTTTTGATCTTGCCACCACAGGGTTCGATCTTTGTTCTTAAAACCTATATAGACGTTATTGTCGACTGTCTCCGCCGCCGGGTGGCCATTGGGGCCAAAGAGTTGGACGGGAGAGGCCCCAAAACGGGAAATTAAAAATTCTATGGGTGATGGTATTTGTTTTAATATCCGTTTTTCCACAGGTAAAAGCTCGATATTGGGCGGCTTCTCGTCCCAAATTTTAGGGGGTTCAAATTGGCAATCAAAACAATGTTCGTTCTTAAAGCAGTTTATGTCTCTGATGGCCGTTTTTAGCCTTAAAGAGGTGTTTCGGCGGTTTTCGAAAGCTAAGGTAAGCCTTTCGGCGAAGGGCTTTAGACGTTGTTTTACTTTAGCTTGTAGAGCCTCTTTCCTTAAAAATCTGTCGCTACCGCTAAAACTACTCCTTTCCTCTATAGTCGGTCGCGGGTAGAGGTTCTCTTGAGGTCCAGGAACGATAAGGGCTCGAGTGGCTAAGCTGTAATACTTGTGCCGAGGAGACACAATGTCATCATTTTTTGGCCTTTCCGGCTTGTTTCTAATAAAGCCCAAAGGGGTAAAAAATAAGGAGAGGTTATCCCATAATAAATCCTTAATTGTCTTTTGGAACCGTTGATTGCTTATTAGTTTTTCCTCCAGTGATTGGCTAGACGAGATCATTTCCGGGGCTAAACGCCAGGCCTCGTCGGTAATGAAAACATGAAAATGTAACTTTTGTTCGTCAAGATGATTGGTTAGGCCGATGAAGCCGTCTTTAAAGACTTTAGCGGCCCATTCTCTTACTTTATTGGTTAGAGTTTCAAACAATTGAGAGTCGAAGGCCAGTTTGATAGGCTTATTAAGCTTAAAATCATAAAACTCGAACTCAACGGTGATTTCCTTATTTAGAGTTGGCCCAATGGCCAGGGGCACCTCCTTGCCCCCAATTAATTTAGTTATGGTTTTTGGGGAGGCCCCCTTAAGTAAAATGTTGAGCGCAGCGTTTTGGTCTAAAGCGTTGGGCCATGATTTTAGGCGATAATCGTGATTGGCTGCCCTTAAGTTACCTGCGTCGGTATGAAGATCTCTTTTATGTAAGCGACAAATTCCTAACATTGTTGGGCACTCCTTTAAGGCTCGAGCTAAAAAAGGTTTTTGAAAAGGGGTTAAATGATTTTAGGTGAGTTTTACTTAACTTTTTCCTAAATCGCGACGCCTTTAATAGCTTTAAGGCCGTTAGAGATAGAAGCTCTTAAGCCCTAGAGCCAGGCGAGAATATTTAAAACCTTAAGGCTGTTTTAAGGCTGAAAAAGTCTCAAACCAAAAACCATGGTCATTATGGATTTAAAAAGAAAAAAAAGATATCGTCTTAAAAAAAATATTGACTTTAATAAAGACTATTCATTTCTCTTAACATCATTATTTTATTAAATTAAATGAGGTAAACAATAAAATCTGGGCCCAAAAAAAAAATTTAAAAAAAATAGCCCCCGTAAAAGGGGGCTTTGATGTTAAGTCTCTCGATTAAGAAAAAATAGGTATTTTTTTATAGGTTGGAAATGAATTATCAGCTAGGTAAACAGCCTAAAACAATAATTTTGAGGTAATTTGAGCGCTAAAAGGTAAAGCGAGCCTGACTACTATAAGATTAATAAGGGGGATTGGCTGAGAGGGCAATGGCTTAATGGTGATTAAAGTTTAAAAGGGACCTTAGACATAGACGTCAAGAAATTGACCTTTAATGTTTAGGTTAATTTTCGGCTCTGCTTCAACCACAATATCTGTTTGCTTTTGGCGGCGCATATTATCTAAAAATTGCCCCAGCATCTCCTCACGCCAGGCAGCGCGGCTTGATTGGGCGGGGAGCGGGGCGGCTTTGGCCGATAGGGCGAGGCTAGTGGAGTTCATCTTAGTTTTCCTTTTTCTTTATCTACCTCTCCCCCTAAGGGGGGCTGGGGTTTATTATTCAAAAAGCGGGCCAAAAAACAGGAGACTCTTTTTTTATCTTTTTTCTCCCTTGATCGTCTTTTTAAAGACGTAGAGGCCATAAAAAGACGATAAAAAAAAGTAAAGAGCTCTAATTAATAAATATTTTCCCTTTAGCTTGTTTTCCTCTTTCAAATTAACGACAATAAAAGAAATAACCTGGGCCGACTTTTGGGAGGGTTAGGTCTTAGGGAGCGTTGTTTTTTTTCTATAAAGCCATTTTAGGCGCTTTTATTTTGTAACCGTTCACAAGGCATCGTCAATAGCTTGTATGCCACTTCCAGCTTGATTGAAGATAAGGCCTAATATGGGCTAATGGTTGACATTAATCTCGTAATTTGAAAAATCTATTAAAGTCAACCTTACAGGGATAGAAGGCGCTGCTAAAATCTCTAAGCACGTCAGGCCTTCTGGAAGGGCAGATAAACGTTTACAAGTTTGCATATCAAAAATATAAGTATAAAATTTTAATTTATTAAAGATAGGGTGAAAATAAATTTTAGTTCAGAAATAGATATTAATTACGGAGTAATTTTGGTTAAAAGCTTTGTTTCACCTCATCCTCTATTGAGAGCCCATAAACGTTCACCTGGTTTAGACGACTAAGATTTAAGAGTAGCTTTATTCGGCCATAGTTGTTTAAGCTTTCATAGTCGTGATGGTAGCCAAACTAAGAGGCGCGCTCCAAGTCGGAGGGGAACATTTCGTCGCTTATAGACTTTAGTTCTTTTAACGTTTCTACTTAGCTCTCTGCTCCAACCATATATTTTAACTTTGTTTAATGTTAAAATTACTAAGCTCCTATAGGGGGCTACATTGCTGCGGTACGTGTCGTCCCT
>JAITQT010000297.1 GCA_031288745.1 Deltaproteobacteria bacterium | reverse complement strand
CCCTCGTTGGCTAACGAGCGTTTAGCTCTAATAATAATGGAAATATTTTCCTCAATAAAATCGTCTAAGGCCGCTTGGTAGGAA
The DNA here is from genome assembly GCA_031288745.1 of Deltaproteobacteria bacterium. GTDB lineage: Bacteria > Desulfobacterota > Desulfarculia > Adiutricales > Adiutricaceae > JAITQT01. Next base: position 3,341 of record JAITQT010000297.1, on the reverse strand, counting down.
TTTTCCATTTTAACGTCGAAATAATCGCTAGAATCCAGCTTAAAAAATAATTCGCGCCCCTGGGGCCAGGAGTTATCTCTAACAAAGCCTACGGCCACGTTGGAAACGTCTAAAGAAAGGCCAAAACCAAAAATCAAAAGTAAGATGATAGGCAAAACCACGCCTAAGGTTAGAGTGCTCTTATCGCGGAGCATCTGCCTAGTTTCCTTAACTATTAAAGCCCTAGAGCGTATGGCTGAGGGCCTAGCTAAAAGCCTAGCTATTAAGCAAAAGCCTTTCAATTAATAGCCTCCTCAATTGGGCCCTTTTCAATCCTCGACCTTCTAACTATTTCAATAAAGGCTTGCTCTATGGTCGCCTCTTCTAAATTTGCTCCCAAGACCCTTTCGCGTATCTCATCCGGGGCCCCCCAGGCCAAGGCCTCGCCGCTATCTTGGATTAAAAGGCGATCACAGTATTCGGCCTCCTCCATAAAATGGGTGGTGACGACAATGGTCACCCCGCTTTCAGCCAAATCCGACACTCTAAGCCAAAATTCCCTTCTAGCCAAGGGATCGGCCCCACTGGTTGGCTCGTCTAAAAATAAGACCGAAGGGCGATGGATAAGGCCCACGGCCATGGCTAGTCTTTTTTGGTAGCCGCCAGGTAAATCGTTGGCTGCTTGATTTAATCTTTGAGTTAACGAAAAATCCTCGACTATCTCCTCTAGGCGTTTTTTTTTCTCTCGACCTTTTAAGCCGTAAACCCCGGCGAAGAAGTCAAGATTTTCTTTAACCGTCAAATCGCCGTAGAGGGAAAACTTCTGAGCCACGTAGCCTAGGCGCTTTCTAGCCTCCCTTCGAGAGCGCGAGGCATCCACGCCAGCCACTTTTATTTCGCCACGGCTAGATGAGATTAGCCCGCAAAGTAGGCGAAAAGTAGTAGTCTTCCCCGCCCCGTTGGGGCCTAAAAGGCCAAAGACCTCGCCGCGGCGGACGGTAAAGCCAACATTTTTTACCGCCGCAAAAGAGCCGAAAAACTTCCATACCCCCTTGGTCTCAATGACGTTATCACTATCTAAACCTTCCCCATCCTTAGCTTTGGGCCTAGGAGGGTTTAGGGCCCAAGTTTGAGAGTTTAAAAACGCGAAAGAATTAGATGGCTTAAATTTATTTTTTAATAAGAGCAAAAAGCTATCCTCCAGCCGACTTTTGACCGCCTTAATTTCGCTTATCTCGGAGGCCCCCTTTAAAAGCGCCTCTCTTGAAGGTCCCTGCTCTCCGACTATTAAGCGAACCGAGCCCCCTTGGGGCACGGCGTCGACGGTGGCTGGATTTTTCATTAACCAGCTCTGAAAGACCCTTGGGCTTATATTTATTTTTGGTTTGGCCAAAAAGCTCCGCCCCTCAGAAAGGGCCGTGAGGGCCTTGGGCGAGCCTCTTGCCAGGGCTTGGCCGCCAAAGAGTAGGCAGACTTCAGAACATTTTTCAGCCTCGTCTAAATAAGAAGTGCCCACTACTGCAGCTAGATCGCTAGAGCTGACCAGCTCATCGAGCATCTCCCAAAGCTCTTTTCTTGATAAAGGGTCCACCCCCACCGTGGGTTCGTCTAATAATAATAGAGAAGGCGGAACGATAAGAGTAGAAATTAGGACGAGTTTCTGCTTCATGCCCCCTGAAAGGGCCCCAGCCAAACGACGACGGAAGGGTACGAGATTGGCCATTTTAAGTAATCGTTCAAAGCGCTCTTCTTTCATATCCTCTGGCAAGCCCCGAAGCTTAGCAGCCAAGTCGAGGTTTTCCTCGACCATTAAATCTTCGTAAAGCCCAAATTTTTGGGGCATATAACCTATTTGAGCCCTGGCTGCACTTTGTTCGGGGCCAAAAGGTTTGCCCTGAAAAAGGATGGTCCCAGAGTTGGCTCTAAGTAGGCCGGCGCAAAGACGAATTAATGTGGTCTTGCCGGCCCCGTCTGGCCCCACGAGCGCAGAAATTTGGCCCGGGTAGACGGTTAGAGAGATCTCATTGAGGGCCTTAAAAACCTTCTTATCTTTGGAGGGGAAAATTTTGACGATTTTCTCCAATTTAAGGGTGGGGAGCATATCAGCCTCCCTGGGCCAAAGATAGGCGAACGGTGACCGGCGCTCCTAAGCGGAGGCGATCGTTTATATCACTTACGTTAATTCTAACCTCGTAAACTAAAGAGGTCCTCAAAGATTCAGTTTGGACGGTCTTGGGGGTAAATTCGCTTTCAGAAGCGATAAAACCCACGACTCCCTTAACGCTTTGATTTTGACAACCATCGCAGAAGACTTCGGCTTCCAAGCCAGGTTTTATCAGACTGAGCTCAGGCTCGGTAACGTAGACACGGACCCACTTAGGCTCACTAATTAAAATAGTAAAAACCGCCCTTTGGGGAGAAGCTATATCGCCTGGCTCTAAAAATCGCTGACTAATTACTCCATTTAAGTTACTAACTAAAGTAGATTCGCGCAAATCCGTACCCAACGATTCCAACGAAGCCTTCCTCTCCTCTAAAACTGCCTCGGCGGCGTATATATCTTCTTGCCTTGGTCCAATTTCCATAAGGACCAAACTCTTTTGAGCCTTTTCCAGATTACTCTGAGCCACCTCCAAATTAAGGCCCTTTTGATCCACGTCCAGCTGGGTTACTCCCCGACCAGGCGACTCCTTCCAGAGGCGCGAGTAACGATCGAATTCCTTTTGGGCGAAGTCAAGGTTGGCTTGGGCTGATTTAACCACAGCCTTGGCCTCATCGATTTCTTCAGGTCTTGAACCGTTTCTAAGCTTAAGCAAAGCGGCTTCAGCCTGTTTGACGGTGGCCTTAGAGACAGCGATTTTATCGTTTAATCGATTAATCTCAAGTTTAGCCAGAGGCTGACCCCTAAACACCCTTTGCCCTTCTTCAACCAAAATTTCAGCCACTCTCTCAGTCAAGAGAAAGGTCGGACTAGCTTGACGTTGATCAACGTTCCCGTACAGAGTTAAAAAAGCGGCTGGACCGTCTTTTTGGAAAAAAAAGACGCGGATGATAATGGCCGAAAAGGCCGCCAAAAAAACGAAGGCCAATATTTTTTTCTTTTTCGACATACGCAATTAACCCTATGTGGTCCAACTAAAAAAACAAAGGAAAGTTCGCCGATTCTAACCCTTAGCCTATGCTATGGGCCCAAAAGCCTCTCAAAGGACCCAAAGAGAGCTTAAGGTTAAGGCCCTATTTTACTAATTTTGATCGTAGCGCAAAAACCCCTCTCGAAAAAAAATCTCTGAATATGGAGTCGGGAGCATTTTTTTTCTGCCGACTCCAAAAATAAATTATTATTGATTTATATTCGCAATAAG
>JAITQT010000214.1 GCA_031288745.1 Deltaproteobacteria bacterium | reverse complement strand
TAATTCTCCTTTTTTAATGGTGTTTGCGCCAATTTATGTAAGGGTGATAATCGGTCAAAATTGGCTAAGCGGCTTGCTAGACTACACCATCGCCCAATTGCACAGCTGGAAAAATTTTTTAAAATCAGACCAAATAGCCAAGCTTAAGGTCGATTCTCACTCAGATAAAAATTAGTTTAAGAGCCATTTAAGCCGATTAAGGGACGGATAAAAGGCCTTTAACAAAAATAATCTAAAGGGCAGGCCTAAAATATCAAAGGGCTCCTACCGGAGCCCTTTGACCCGACGCTCTAGTAACGCCGCCGCTAGTTAAGGAATATTTTTTTTAGTATCCGTTCACAAATCTGAACATTTAAGGGGCCGTTCACAAGAAGAACGTTGGGGTACCAAGCCTATTGAAAGGGACGACAGACACATACCACAACAATGTAGCCCTCTATAGGAGCTTAGTAATTTTATCATTAATCAAAGTTAAAATATATGGTTGGAAGAGAGCTAAGTAGAAACCTCAAAAGAACTGTCGCTACCAGCCGCAAGGTGGGGAAAAAAAAGACTTGGAGAACGGTTACTTTTTCTAAAAGGCGACTTAGTCTAAGTTAGATAGCTGCAGCGTGTCCATTCACCAATGGGAACGTTTAAGGACCCGTTCACAAAGAGAGAACGTTGCTGGGCCAAGCCTATTGAAAGGGACGGCACATACCACAACAATGTAGCCCCCTATAGGAGCTTAGTAATTTTAACATTAATCCAAGTTAAAATATATGGTTGGAGCAGAGAGCTAAGTAGAAACCTCAAAAGAACTAATGTTAAGATCTTAAAGGTATGCTAAAAATTAATTACAACTCGAAAGTCGCTACCAGCCGCAACGTGGGGAAAAAAGACTTTGTGAACGGTTACGCAGCCAACAAAAAGATGACCGTAAACTGATTTTAAATAAAAACTTCTCCACCCTGTCGAAGTCTATTTTTTATCAAATAGACCGTAATTGATATATTTTTTTTTAAAAAAATATGTAATTATTGGTAATAACCTGCTGCCTCTCGGCCCGTTGGGGGCATTTAAGGCCAAAAGGCTAGATAAAACAAACTTAAATCAATCTCTTAGGCCAAAACCTAGCTAAGAGGAGCGCTATTAATCAATACACCGGCTTAGCGTAAAGATAGTGGGGCATTCTGTAGAGAGAGCCAAAGCACTTTACGTGATATAGAGGACGATCGGGCGTATAGGAGGGGCAATTTTGCCTAGCCACCTCAGGATGGTTGCGCCAAGCTTGAGTAGCCCAATACCAACGCTGACTGTAGATGGGCCGGCCGAGGCCGACGTAGCCTCCAGAACGACTCCTTCTATACCTTCTAGTTTTCCTCACTACACTCCTAGGCTGAGAGCTGGTGGGCTTAGATAGTTCTATATTAGCCTCCCCTGGCCCGGACGGACGCTGCAAAGGACTTGGTTCTCCAGGTAAGTTTTTAAGGCTGCCGTTGGCTTTGGGATCGGTGAAAAGATCGGTTAGCCCATCGTCAACTTTAGAGCCCGGGCTCAAAACTCCGGCGGCTGGCTGGCCAGTGGGCGGCGGAGGCGGCGGGGGAGCTGCGCCTAGCTGGCGATCAAAATCAAGCTCGTTAACCTGGAAATCTTCCGGCCCCATATTCTGAGCCACCTCAGGGCGATTTTGACCCTGAGCAGAGGCCATTTGGGGAATAACAGTGCCTAGAAATAAAAAAAAGAGGGCCGAAAAAACGATTATAAGGCCTTTCATAGCCAAACCTCCTAAATATAGTTGCAGCCCTTTGATTCGACCTAAAGACCCTAGTGCTTATGCTAAAACTTAATAACAACTCGAAAGTCGCTACCAGCTGCCACGTGGGAAAAAAACTTGGTGAACGGTTACAAGGGCTATAACGATAAAAACAAAGCTCTATAAATACTTAAATTAAATATTTAATTAATTTATATTTTATTTTTTTTTAATTATTATTGCACTGATTAAAAATAAAAGATTAGGAATCCAAGAGTTTTTCCGAATCAAGGATTAAGACCACCCGGCCGTCGCCCAAAAGAGTTAAACCATTAAAGTATGGCAAACGCCTGAAGGTTTCTAGCTCAAACTCTTTAATGACGATCTTTTGTTGACCTAAAATCTCGTCAGCTTCAATAGACTGCCTTGATTCAATTTTACCGCGTAAAATGACGAATATACGATTCTTACTAGATTTTAATGGCTCAGTTTCCGTTGGTACCCGATCGCCTCCCGTCTCGTTGGCCAGGCCTAAAAGACCTTTAAGATCGATTACGGAGATGACCATATCGCGGTGCCTAAAGACAGCCCCCTCTTTATGATGATGGACCGCCTCAGCCGGCACGGTAACGATCTCGTTAACAAACTCAAGAGGCAGACAAAAGGTAGAACTACCCACCCTCAGCATAAGGGCTTCTTTAGTTAATAATGTGTTAGTTACCGGAAGCCTTAAACCCACCGTTAAGCCCCGACCCGGATAGTTATCGACCACCACCTCGCCGTTCCATTTTTTAAGGTTAGTCATGACCACATCCATGCCAACCCCGCGCCCACTTAGATCGGTGGCCTGATCTTTAGTCGATAAGCCGCTGTTAAAGATGAGCATAGAGGCTTCTTTATCGGTCATAGCTTGGGCTTGCTCGTCGGTGATGGCTCCCCTTTCTAAAGCCTTAGACTTTATTTTTTCTATATTTAGCCCTCGACCGTCGTCTGAGACCTCAATGTAAATAGCCGCTTCCTCAGGAGTAACGTTAATATTGACCGTGCCGCGACGAGGTTTATTGGCCGCCATCCTCTCTTCAGGCGTTTCTAAGCCGTGATCAACCGCGTTTCTAACTATGTGGACCATAGCCTGCTCGACGTCGTCTAATAAACTCTTATCAATAGGCACTCTTTCGCCGGAAATCACCATCTCGGCTTCTTTGCCAATTTTATGGGAAATATCGCGCACTAGGCGGGGAAATTTTTTAAGAATATTATTCATCTCCACCTGACGAACTTCCATAATAGATCTTTGGAGGTTAACTATATCGTTGGAGATGGTCCTAGAAACGGTTGAAAAATCCCTTAAAAGAGCAATATCAATGCCGGCTTGTCTAAATGAGAACTGCAAATGGTTTAAGATTTCACTCTTGGTGATTAACTTACCCACCGACTCTAAAAATAAATCGATTTTAGCTTCATCTACTCTAATGGTCTTAACTTGAGGCTCTTTAGAGGTCCCCGCACCGCTCTTAGCTGAGGCTTTGGTCTTAACGGCCGGACTTTCGACCTCGACTTGGAACTTCTCCTTAAGCTCGTTGAGCATGGCCGTAAAAAATTCGACCATCATCAAATCCATCTCTAAATGACGCTCGCTAAATAGGGTTAAACCGTCGCCCAATTCGGCGATAAGGCTCATAGCATCTTCGGTAGCCACGTCGGCCATAGCGTTATAAAGCTTATTGGCCGCAGACATAAAATTATCGGCATCCTCCGGGGTTTGCTTAAGGTCCTTAAATTTGGTTAATAACTCCTCCATGGCCCGCACGTCTTGAGTTAAATCGGCCCCGTTATAATTAAACCGGATTTGACTTGAACCCATCTCGTCTAGCGTGGCTAAAGTTAAACCGTTATTAACATCTACGATATCTTTTTTTAGATTCTCTGTTTCCGTTTCCTCTAGACTTGGTAGCAGCGCTTCCAAATCATCTATGAGCTTGCGAGCCGAATCAATTAACTGGGAGTCACGGCGGTTAATCTTATCGATCTGGCTTTGAATCTCTCCAATAAAGGCCGCGTGTTCGACGGTCATAGTGGTATAGGAAATATCTTCTTCCAATTTGGCAATGATATCACGAAATATGTCGTTGCCTTTAAAAAGTAAATCTATTATTTTTGGGTGCTTGGTTAAAATAGCGTTATTTTTATCGATCATCGACATCAAGTCTTCAAGGCGGTGGGCGATGTTGGCGATGTTATCGACGTTAAACATCTTCGAAGAGCCCTTGAGAGAATGCATGTGTCTAAAGAGAGAAAAAATGGTCTCGCTCGAGGTGGGCTCCTGCTCTATAGCCACAAGCTCGTTGTCAAGGGTGCCGATAGTCTCGCGGACCTCGTCCTTGTACTGCTCGAATAGTTCGGCCAGATTTTCGTCCGATACGCTCATTTAATCCTCCGCCGAGCCCCGTCGCCCTTTTACGGATCTCGAACTCCTCCGTCGGTTTTAAAAACCGCTCTGGAAACCTCCGCCCTTTTTGAGGGCCATCGTCTTTAGGACAAGTCTAAGGCCTTTTTGACCGCGCTCATGACCTTGTCCTCGTCGTAGGGTTTAATGATATACTGTTTGGCACCAATTTTAAGGCAGTGCATGACGGTTCTGGCGTCAGAAACTGAGGAAGCCATAATGATTCGGCTGTCGGGATACTTAGCCATCAACGTTTCTAAGACCTCAGTGCCGCGTATCTTGGGCATAACTATATCGAGAGTGGTCAATTGAGGTTTGTGTCTCTCAAAAAGGGTCAAGGCCTCCTCGCCGTCTGCGGCTTGCCCCACGACGTTAAAGCCTTCGTTAACAAACATTTTGTGAAGCATCTGCCGCATGACGGGTGAATCGTCGACTATCAACACGGTTTGACCGGCACCCAAAGGCATATTGCCACCTTTTGACACCACAAAGGGATAAAATGGAACCTATTCGATAACCCAAAAACAAAAGCGGGCCTTAAGGCCCCAAAGAAAAAGCCCGCAAGAAGGATAAGCTCATTAGCCATCCCTACCCAAACTAATCCAGAGACCCCGATGAACCAGGGTTATCGTTAGAAATTATATCACGTTAACAGTCCCGTGTCTAGGAATATATATTTGTAGACAATGACTACAAAACATTTGCTAGAAGCGTCTTTAAAATACGTTATTGTTTTTAAGTATCTCAAGAAGTGTCAATTAATATCATTTTCATTCATAATAAAATTTATAAAATTTCACTCATAAAAATCGATCCCTAAAAATTTCCATGTTTTTTCAATGTCCAAATCAAACCATAATATATTGTGGTTGTATATTATTATATTAATCTATTTAATCAAATTTATTACTTTGAATTTTTAATATATGAATCTTTAATTTTTTTATTATAAATAGAAAATTAATTTTGTTTAGCTGTTAGATCTAACCATTCTTATTTTTAGTAAAATTTATTTTTTTAGTGTTATTTTTATTAATTATATTTTATTCTTAGTTATTATTTTTTTTGGCTGTTAAAAATATATAATTACTTAAATACCCTTGGCCACAAAATCTAAATAGACTGCCATTTAAGCCACAACTTAGGTTTTAATTAGGGGGGCACAACTTGAAACCAAGGCTAATTTAGGCGATAATAACAGCGTATCAGTCCTTAGAGACTCATAATGGGCCAAAAGCCCTTGAGATTTGTGGTCCATATTGTAAGATTTTATTTCTTAGCCTGGCCAGAGGCCAGCCTATATTTTGGGCCCTGATTATTGTTTGATGAGTTTAAAAAATTAGCTGCGGCTTAAGCTTTGGCCAAGGCTCTGTTTATCGCTAGCCTGGCTTTTTTCTAGCTTAAAGTCTAAATTTAGCCCTATCGGTCCTCTTCGGACCTAAAAAAACCGCCATTAAAGTCTTAAATTTTAATTTAGGCTAAAGCTTGCTCCTTACGGCAGGATTAACTATTTAAACTTAGGCGGCTAAAATATTTGAGGACAACATGCCTTTTATAGGTACCTTCGTTCCGCCTGGCGATAAATCTATTAGCCATCGCCTAATTCTAATGTCGCTTTTAGCCCAAGGGCAGATCTTGATCAAGGGCTTATCTAACTGTCAAGACGTCCAATCGAGTCTAGACATCTATAGGACCCTTGGCGGCGTAACCGAACTCGAAGCAGACGGGCTAAGACTAAGGGGCCTCGGGGGCCAGTGGCCTCCGGGGCAAGATCTTATGCTGCAATGCGGTAATAGCGGAACTACCATTCGCTTGTTAATGGGCATTTTGGCGGGCAGGCCCGGTAGCTACGTCTTAGACGGCGACGAACAACTAAGGCGAAGACCCATGGAGAGGGTAGCTGACCCCTTAAGAAGGATGGGGGCCGAAGTTAAAACGGTTAATGGCAAACCTCCCGTAACTATCAAGGGGGGCGAGCTAAAGAGCATTGATTACACCTGCGTTGCCGCCAGCGCTCAACTTAAGAGCGCCGTCCTTTTGGCCACCTTATCGGCTAAAGGGCCCTCGGCGGTGACCGAACCTTGCCTAACCAGAGATCATACCGAAAGGCTCATCAATTTTTGGGGCGGCAGCATCAGCCACTCTGGGCTTAAAATCTCTTTAAGCCCAGGAATACTTAAAATGACTAACACCTTCGAGTGCCCAGGGGATCCTTCCTCGGCCGCCTTTTTCTTATCTGCGGCTGCCTTTAACGAGGGCAGTTCAGTGACCGCCGAAAACATCCTCATGTCTCAGCTTAGGACCGGTTTTTTGCGGGTCTTAGACCGCATGGGGGCTAAAGTGAGCCTTTCGCTCTCTAGCGACACCCCCGAGCCGGCCGGAGGGGTTAAGATAGAATATGACGGACCGCTTATGGCTACTGAAATCACCTCGGAAGAAACTCCTTCTTTAATAGACGAGATCCCTATTTTAGCCCTAGCCGCTACCCAAGCTGTCGGCCGCACTATCTTTAGGCAGGTCGATGAGCTTAGAATCAAAGAAACCGACCGCCTAGCTAGCATTAGCTCGCAATTAACGGCCATGGGGGCTAAAATCGTTGTTGAAGGAGACGATCTGATCGTCGACGGGCCCACCGTCCTTAAGGCCCCCAACCAACTCGATAGCAGTGGCGATCACCGCCTGGCCATGACTTTAGCTATAGCCCTTAAAACTGCTAAGGCTGAAACCAAAATTCTAGGCGATAAATCAATTCCCATCTCGTACCCGGAGTTTAACTCCCACTTGGCACAATTATGGCGCGATTAGGATCTAAACCCTGGCTACTGGGCCTATTGGGTGACGATAGAGTGTACCGCTCTCCCTCCCCCTTTATGCACGAAACTGCTTTAAAAAGTTGCCTGGCCGAAGGCCGATATTTACCTTTGAGCTTAACCTCAGATAATATTGAGATAGCCTTAAAGGGCTTGTTCGCTCTAGGCTTTAGCGGGCTAAACGTGACCGCGCCTCATAAAAGGGCGGTCATGCCTTTTCTGGAAAGTCTTTCTTTAGAGGCTGAAAAGATCGGGGCCGTCAATACCCTGCTCCCAGGCCTAAAGTCCTTTCGCGGCTTTAATACCGATCACTTAGGCTTCTCAGAAGCCTACCTAACAGGATTAAACCCATCCCAGGCCTTGGTTATAGGCTCCGGAGGGGCCGCTAGAGCAGTCTTACAAGCTCTAAACTCAAAGGGTTTTAAACCTACGGTAGCCTCTAGAAACTTAGTTAAAGGCTATGAAATAGCCAAACAATTTGAGGCAAATTTTATAGATTTTAATAACATAAGATCTTTCGGCCCCTGGCCCTTGGCCGTCAACGCCTCCTCAGCTTCCTCCCCTGAGGAACTGGGCCCCAATCCCCCCCTTATAGGTCTTCGCCCAGGCTCGGTTATGGTCGACGTTAACTACGGCCGCCAAAAAAATGTTTGGCGTGATCAAGCCCTAAAAAGCGAGGCTGTTTTTAAAGACGGCTTGGGCATGCTGGCCCTTCAAGCTAGAGAGTCTTTTAAGATCTGGACCTCGCTCGATCCTGGGGCCGATTGTTTTCTCTCCTCCTTAGAGAATTTTACCGGCCATAAGACCTAAAACTTAGCCCATATTTTTTCTACCTGTTAAATATTAGGTAACGGCTTGTAAAAGCCCTTCGGCTGAGCTGGGTAAGGTTGAGTTAAGTGTGCTAGCTATGTTGTTTATTTTATGTATAAGGCCTTGCTCAGCCGCCTCAAATAGGGACTCCTTCTAAATCATTTATAATAGCGACGATCTCACCATTTTTAACCTAAACCAGTTCTACGAGTGCAGCCTATGGTCGGCCATCTCTCCTGAGGTCCTAAACTTAACTCGACTGGCGATTGTTAACGCCTCCGGGAGGCAGGGCAGCCATAAGCGGCCGCTACTTAATAAAGCTATTTTTTTTTACGCTTAAAAGCTTGATTAGCGCCTCCTTCAACAAATTCTGTAGCTCCGGAGGAGCTTCGGCTCGTATGATCTTTTAGCGTCTTATCAGATTATAGAGAAGAACGTCATTCCTCCCCTGGCTAAACCCAGAGGTCTGCTGATAGGAAAGTAAGGTGAAGGAAAATTTAAATTTTCAATCGCGCTCACCCGCAAAGCCCTTTGCCGAAAGGCACATCTTTCTAATAGGCTTTATGGGGGCCGGTAAAACCACCACCGGCCAGCTTTTAGCCCAGTTTCTCCATCGCCCCTTTGTTGATATGGATGAGGAACTTGAAAAAAGTCAAAAAAAAACCATCTCCGATATCTTCGCTCAAGATGGGGAGGCTTTTTTCCGTCAAGCTGAGAGCTCCTTACTTACCTCAATCATCAACCGCGATCGCCCTTTGGTGGTGGCTACTGGCGGCGGGGTTGTGGAAAAGAGCCTTAATAGAGCTGCACTTAAAAACTCCTTAACTTTTTTTCTCGACCTTAACTACGAAACGGCTTGGGCCCGCTTAACCGATCAAGATAGGGCCACCAGGCCCTTGGCGCACGACCTAGAACTCTTTAAAAACCGCCTCGCCGCTCGCCGCCCGCTCTATTTAGAGTGCGGCCAGGTGACCGAGGCCGAAGGAAAGGCAGAGAAAACGGCCGCTTATTTAAAAAATTATATTTTAGACCAAGCCCCCTTCTTTTTATTAGCCGAAGACCACCAGAGTAAGATTTGGTCCTATCTACCCATGGAACGAATTAAAGAGGCTGCAGAGAGGCTAATAGGAGATAAGAGGGTGCTAATCCTCTCAGATCCTTACTTTAAAGGCCGTGATAATGAATTTTTAGCCTGCTTCAATCAGCCTCAAGTTCTCTACGCCTCCTTTGAGGGAGAAAAAGCCAAAACTCTAGACGAAGCGGCTAGGATCCTTGAGCTAATGTGCTCAATGAAACTTGACCGCGGAGATTTTCTGCTCTCTCGAGGCGGCGGGGCCTTAACTGATTTAGGAGCTTTTTGCGCCGGGCTTTACCGCCGAGGGCTAAATTTAGTCTTAATCCCCACCACTCTCCTAGGGGCCGTAGACGCGGCTGTGGGTGGGAAAACGGCGGTTAATTTAAGCGTAGCTAAAAACCAAGTCGGTCATTTTTACCTCCCCCAAGAGGTCTGGATAGACCCTTGGGTTATGGCCTCGCTACCAGAAGAACTACTTAGAGAGGGCTTAACTGAAGCCTATAAAACCGCTCTACTTTTTAATCAAAACCTGGCCACTCTCCTTGAAAGACACATCGACCATATTTTAGAAGGCGATTTGCCCTTACTTAGCGAGATTATCTATTTTTCATCTAAGGCCAAGGCCGCTTTAGTGGAAAAAGACTTTCGAGAGGAAAAGGGCTTAAGGGATATCTTAAACCTAGGCCACACTCTCGGACACGCCCTAGAGAGCCTCTCCGCCGGAGCTTTAAGGCACGGCAAAGCCGTGGCTATGGGCCTGGCCTGCGCTTTGGAATTTTCCGTTCAGCGTTTTAATTTAGTTCCCGAAATAGCCAAAAGTGGCCAAAAATTATGTTTAAATCTCTGCGGCGGGACCTGGCCCAAGCTGCCCCCGGTAGAAGATATTAAGCGCTTATTAGATTATGATAAAAAGATTAGATCTGGTAAGCTAAAGTTCGTGGCCCTTAAAGCTCCTAACGAACCGCTATTAATCGAAACCGATTCCGACTCTATAATCTCGGCCGCCCTGACCGCGCTCAAACCATAAGGCTATGACCCTTAGTTAGCCTAAAGCTTACATCTTAGCTTTAAATATAATAGAAACTCTTTATAACTGGAATTTAGTCATGGGTAATATTTCTGGCCATTACTTTAGGGTGGCCACCTTCGGCGAGTCTCACGGACCGGCCATGGGGCTTATTATAGACGGGCTTCCGGCCGGAGTGAGGATAGAGGAGAACCAAATCCAACTTGAACTTAACCGCCGCAAGCCTGGAAACTCCCCCTTCGTCTCTCCTAGAAAAGAAGACGACCAAATTGAAATCTTATCAGGGCTTACTGATAATCTCACCAACGGTGCTCCTTTGGCCATGATTGCTCGAAATGTTAATCAAAAGCCAAAAGACTACTCTGCGATTAATAAAATGTTTCGTCCTGGCCACGCCGATTGGACTTATTATAAAAAATACGGTCTTGAACCTCAAAGCGGAGGCGGCCGTTCCAGCGGCCGCGAGACTCTTTCGCGGGTGGCTGCTGGCGCGGTGGCTAGGATGCTCTTAAAGCCGCTCGGCATTACCGTCTCGGCCGCGACCTTAAGCGTGGGCCCAATTAAAAGCTTACGTTTTGATTGGGACTTTGCTTATGGTGACCCTCTCTTATTTTTAGACCCCGATCTAGCCATACAAGCTCACCAGTTCGTACTCTCCAAACATAAGCTAGGAGATTCAGTTGGCGCTGTTATTGAGCTTAAAGCCGAGGGGGTCCCTGCTGGCTGGGGAGATCCGGTCTTTGATAAACTTAACGCCCGCTTAGGCGGGGCCTTTTTTTCCATCGGGGCCGTTAAGGCAGTTGAGTTTGGTCAAGGTCTAACTTTGGCCCAAATGTTAGGTTCGGAGGCTAACGACCCCATGGGCCCATCAGGTCCAACGACTAACAATCACGGAGGGATCTTAGGTGGAATTTCTACCGGAAGGCCAATAAGGGCCAGACTCTTTATTAAACCCACGCCCTCTATCGCCATAGAGCAAAAGACAATCGATCTTAACCAGCAAAACGCGACCATAAAAGTTCATGGTCGCCATGACCCTTGCCTGGCCCCTCGCCTAGCCCCGGTGGCCGAGGCTATGTGCCTTATCACTTTAGCCGACTTTTTCTTAGCCCCACCCTCGCGCCTTTAGAACTCTTAAAATTATTAAGTCTAAATATATTTGAGTTAATTAATTTATATGAAAAAATTTTTTATCATCAACGGACCCAACTTAAACCTGCTCGGCCAAAGAGAGCCTGGCCTCTACGGCCAAAAGAGCCTCTTGCAAATTAACCATTCTCTTAGCCAATTGGCCCAAGAGCTTAAGGTCGAGGTCGATTTTTTTCAATCTAACCACGAGGGGGAACTCGTAGAAGCAATCCAAAAAGTGGACCTCTCTTTTAACGGGGCCGTCCTCAACGCTGCCGCTTACACCCACACTTCCGTGGCCCTCAGAGATGCCATTTTAGCCATTGATAAGCCTGTTATTGAGGTCCACCTAACTAACCCTAAAGCTAGGGAAGACTTTAGGCACATTTCTTTTATATCAGGGTCTGTTAAAGGGGTGATTTCAGGCTTTGGCGAACACTCCTACCGGCTAGCCTTACGCTACCTAGCCGAGCAAGCTTAACCGTGACGCGCCCCTCTTTTAAGCTTTCGGCCTTAAGCTCTCGCTCAGAAGATAGTTCGGCCAATAATAAAGTCATCAAAAAGGCGACGGCTGAAAAAACATTAGAGCGTAAACTTGAAATCGACTCCCTATCAAAAGACGAGGGCTTAATAGTTATCCGCGGGGCTAGGCAGCACAACCTAAAAAATATCAACCTAGATATCCCTAGGGGAAAGCTGACCGTCGTCACCGGCCTCTCTGGCTCAGGTAAATCGTCCTTGGCTTTTGACACTATCTTCGCCGAAGGCCGTAGGCGCTACGTCGAATCTCTTTCCTCCTACGCCCGCCAATTCTTAGGCCAAATGGATAAACCCGACGTGGACCTGATAGAGGGTTTATCGCCGGCCATCGCCATAGAGCAAAAAACCACTGGCAAAAACCCTCGCTCGACCGTGGGCACGGCCACGGAGATTTACGATTATTTAAGGCTTCTGTATGCAAGAGCGGGAGAAGCCCACTGCCACCAATGCGGGCGGCCCATAAATTCTAGGCGTCCCGCAGACATAGTAGATCAGCTCTTAAATCTCCCACCCGCCACAAGGCTAATCATCCTAGCTCCAATAATTATCGGCCGCAAAGGCGATCACCAAAAAATTTTTAACGCCTTGCGCAAAGATGGTTTTTCTAGAGTCCGAGTTGGCGGAGAAATTAGAGAGCTAGAGAGCTCAATCGAGCTTGATAAAAATAAAAAACACAATGTTGAGGCAGTGGTTGACCGCTTGATAATTAAAGAAGGCCTCCATAGGAGGATAACCGACTCGGTGGAACTGGCCCTAAAAACCGGAGACGGGGCCTTGATGGCGGCCATAGTTAACGAAAAAAACGAAATAATCGAGGAAAAATACTTTTCCGAGCGCTTTGCTTGCGACTACTGCTCTTTATCGTTTCCCGAGCTTACCCCTCAACTTTTTTCCTTCAACTCCCCTCAAGGGGCTTGCCCGGAATGCGACGGCTTGGGCGGAGCTGAAATTTTAGATCCCGATCTCCTAATCCCCGATACCTCTCTCTCTTTACTCAAAGGGGCCATAGCCCCTCTGAACTTACCTGAGTTTAAAGATTTTAAAAACCTGGTTTTTGATTGGGCTAACTTTTTTAAGCTAGACGTGGCCGCCCCTATCGGCTCTTGGCCAAAAGAGGCCTTGGAAGCTCTAATTAACGGCTCGGGCGACAAAAAGCTTAAGTTCCCTCTCCTCCATAGCGAGACCATAGGAACCTATAATCAAAGCTTCGAAGGGGTTCTTAAGTATTTAAAAAGAGTTTACGATGATTTAAGCGATGTTATCGTCTCTCAAGAAACTAAACAAAGCTTAGAGCAATTACTTTCCTTTCGCGACTGCCCGCTGTGCCATGGGGCCAGGCTAAGGCCTCAAGCTCTCGCGGTGATGGTCTCGGGGCGAGACATAGCTTCAATTTGTAACCTAACCATCGCCCAATGTCTCGATTTTTTTATTCATATCACTCTTTCTCCCACCGCCCTTTCTATTGCTAGACGAATCATAAAAGAGATTAGAGATAGGCTAGAATTTTTACGCAGCGTAGGCTTAGGCTATTTAAGTTTAAGCCGGGCAGCTGGCACCTTGAGCGGGGGCGAAAGCCAAAGAATTCGTCTGGCCACCCAAATAGGGGCCAAACTAGTTGGGGTCATGTATGTTTTAGACGAACCCTCCGTTGGCCTCCACCAAAGGGATAACCAAAAACTCTTAGCCAGCCTTAAAAAGATGCGCGATATTGGCAACACTGTCATCGTAGTAGAGCACGACGCCGAAACCATTATGGAAGCTGACCACGTTATTGATCTTGGCCCAGGAGCCGGAGAAAACGGGGGCCATCTCATCTTTGACGGCCCCCCACCGCTTCTCCTTAAATGCCAAAAATCTCTGACCGGCCGATATCTCTCAGGAGATTTAACCGTAAACCTAGCCGGAGTTAAAGCCCCTGGACCTGAAGCCTTAAAGCTATCAGGGGCTAGGGCTAATAATCTAAAAGATATCACCGTCTCTTTTCCTTTGGGCCGCTTTACCGCCGTAACCGGGGTCTCAGGCTCGGGCAAATCAACTTTAGTTATAGACACTCTTTATCGCATCTTAGCCCAAAAGCTTCATCGAGCTAAGACTAAACCAGGTAAATACGATTCTATCGAAGGGCTCGAGCTAATTGATAAAGTTATTGATATTGACCAAAGTCCAATTGGCCGAACCCCTCGCTCTAATCCGGCCACTTACATAGGTTTATTTTCTCACATTAGAGAACTCTTCTCCCGCCTACCAGAAGCCAGGGCCAGGGGCTACCAGCCGGGCCGATTTTCCTTTAACGTGAAAGGCGGGCGCTGTGAAAAATGCCAAGGCGATGGGGTCATTAAAATCGAGATGCTCTTTCTCCCCGACGTCTACGTACGCTGCGAGGTATGCCAAGGTAGTCGCTATAATCGTGACACCTTAGAGATTAAATACGCCGGATCTTCCATAAGCGACGTATTAAATATGACCGCGGCCGAGGCGGCTGAATTTTTTAAAAGTGTGCCTTATATAAAAAATAAACTAGATTCCTTAGCCGACGTAGGCCTTGGCTACTTAAAGTTGGGGCAACCGGCTACCACCTTATCGGGTGGGGAAGCTCAGAGAATAAAACTGTGCGCCGAACTATCAAGGCGCGACACAGGTAAGACCGTTTACATTTTAGACGAACCCACCACCGGGCTTCATTTTGACGACGTCAAAAAGCTTTTAGAAACCCTAAGGCGATTAGTAAGTCAAGGCAACACTATCATCGTTATCGAACATAACCTAGACGTGATAAAAAACTCCGATTATGTGATAGATTTAGGCCCCGAGGGTGGAGACGGTGGGGGCTCGGTGGTGGCTCAAGGCTCTCCTTTACAAATCTCTAAAGCCGAGGCCTCCCACACTGGCCGTTTTTTAAAGCCATTTTTCAAAAATAGAGTCTTAAATGAGCAATAATACCTTAGATAAAATTACTAACTTTCTCTTCGAGGCGGCCGCTCTCAAAAGGACCCCTCGGACTGGTTATCAGTTTTTAGGTCGCGGCCATGAAAACGTGGCCGAACATAGCTTCGGGGCTACTTTAATAGCCTACGTTTTAGGCCGACTTAACGGAAAGGTTAATATGGAAAAACTTCTAACCATGACTTTATTTCACGATTTACCTGAAGCGAGATGCGGCGATCTTAACTACGTTAATAAGCGTTATGTTAAATCAGACGAAGAGGCAGCCTTGGAGGCGGCCACTTGCGGTTTAGAGTTTAAAGACGAGCTTAAAAGCCTTCGTCGGGAATGGACTGAAGCAAGTTCATTAGAAGCCAACTTAGCCGCTGACGCAGACCAGTTGGATATGATGGTCGAGCTAAGTCGCCTTGCGAGCCACGGCTGGCTTCAGGCTAAAACGTGGCTCTCTTACGCTGAAAAGAGGCTTAAAACTAAAGAAGCTAAAGAGCTAGCCCAAAGCCTTAGCCAAAGCGATCCAGATTCTTGGTGGTTTGAGAATAACGAAAAATTGTGGGTTAACCCGCAAGAACCCGATATCCACCCTCTAAGCCCTCAAACTCAAAATCAGACCAAAAATTTGGATTTAGCTTCGAGTCAAGACTCGGCTATCTCTCCACAGCCCCCCATTGTCGGCCGAACCTAAAACTAAGCTGACTTAAAGTGGATCTCCCATGACTCAATATTTGACATTGAGAGCTGCCGAACCCCAAGGCCTAATTTTCCGCCATAGTTCGGATTTTAAAAGGCTCTCTCTCTTTATCTTCATCGCCCTCTTAGTCCATATAGCGGCCTTTTGGCTAGCTGGGGTCTTAAGGCTAAACTCAATTTTAGGGGCAATAAATTTCGAGATCCCCAAAACAGGTTTTTTGGAGCTGACCCTTGAAGTAAACGAGCCACCCGCACCCCTTAAAACGCTTGAGCCCTCTTTACTGGAACAAACTTTACCTCCAAACTTAAATGAACCTAAGTCAGCGCCGATGCCTAGCGATAACCCACCCGAAGCCGAGCTTATAGCCGATAACCAAATATCCGCAGACTCATCTGTTGCTTTACCACCCCTCGCCTCTGGGGCGGCTTTAATAGCTCAAGGGGACCTTAAAAGATCTGATAGAGGCCCCGACAACACCATTAGCTTAGAAGAAACGGCCCCGCGCTTTAAAAGCTATAACTCAACCGTCAGGGCCGCAGTCTCTAAGCACTGGCTCTTACCCCCTGCGGCTAGGAGCAACTTTAAGCCCGGCCGCTTTACGGCCGTTATGACCCTTAGCAGGCAAGGAGAAGTGTTATCAATAGTTGTTGAAGAGAGTTCGGGGAGCCCCGCTTTGGATTTTGCGGCCATGGAGGCCTTAAGGGGGGCCGCGCCTTATGAACCATTCCCAGATGAACTTAGTCACTTTAGTCAGCTTAATTTTAGATTGCGCTTTGACTACCGAGCCGTTTTGCGCAAGGCCACTGACGCGGCTCGTCGGCTACATAATTAAGCCCAAGCCATCAAATAACCCCTTACGAGCGTTTTTTGTCCTGCTCTTTACCCTCTCCCTCTTCAATATTTGTCCTTTCAGAGTCGACGACTTAGGAACTTGCCTAATTTGGAGGCTTCGTAAAACCTTTTGCTATTAAAAATGATCGAAGCGCAAAAAGTCCCCTTTATTAGTCTTTAAATTTGTAACATAGTCTTATCACTAGTTAATTTTTTAGACTATTGTGCTTTTAAGAGGTTTTTGCGCTTCGATCAAAAATAGGTCATAAAAAAAATTAGATTCATAATTCGGCAACTATCTCCACCGCTCCTTTATCTCCATTGAAGCCCAGTAACCAATCACTAGCCCTTCCAGAAGGCCGCAGCGCTTAAAATTAGTAATACTTTCCTGGCACTATGGCCCAAGCAACTTTCACTATAGTTCCCGCAATATTTAACCCTACAATTAGCTTAGCCATATCGACGTCGTTAATTTCAGTATTTACGCTCAAAGAAAAGTATACCAAAAAGGATATCTTCGCTCAGCGAAAAGTGATCCACTAAAATGCGAATTTTTTTAGAGCGCTCAAACAGGTGATCCACCCAATGGATTTAGCTTGTGTTTGACTTTTATTTTTATAATATTTTAATTTATTGATAGTATTATTTTTAAATAAAAAATATATTGATTTT
>JAITQT010000177.1 GCA_031288745.1 Deltaproteobacteria bacterium | reverse complement strand
TTACCAACACCGACATGGATAGCCCCGCCATACTTTCCGTATACCGAGACAGGGACGCAATTGAGAAGGGGTTTGACGAGCTGAAGAACTACGTCGACATGAGAAGGCTACGGACCCATAATCAGGAGACGACGAAAGGAAAGAAGTTCTGCGCCTTAATCGCCCTGATTGTGGCCTCGGAGATAGGGGGCAAACTGGAAAAGTTTATCTGGGGAAAAAGTCCTGGAGCAAGGACCATGTGATAGCCGAGATGGAGAAGATACGGGTTGTCACTGTGGGCAAGGTCAGGCTGGCCAACCCGGTAACGAAGACACAACAGACGATAATGGGCGAGTTCGGCTTGGATGAAGGTGACTTGGTGGCCTACGTTAATAATGATGGCTTGTCAAAAATTACTTGATGCACAAAATTTAACTTATTTTAGATTATAGGGGTTTGACGAGCTGAAGAACTACGTCGACATGAGAAGGCTACGGACCCATAATCAGGAGACGACGGAAGGAAAGATGTTCTAGGCCTTTATCGCCCTGATTGTGGCCTCGGAGATAGGGGGCAAACTGGAAAAGTTTATGGGGAATAAGTCCTGGAGCAAGGACCATGTGATAGCCGAGATGGAGAAGATACGGGTTGTCACTGGAGTGGGCAAGGTCAGACTGGCTAACCCGGTAACGAAAACACAACGGGAGATAATGGGCGAGTTCGGCTTGGATGAAGGTGATTTGGTGGCCTAGGTTAATGATGGCTTGTCAAAAATTGCTTGATGCACAAAATTTAACTTAATTTAGGCTATGATAGTCTAAAAGTTAAATTGTGCTAACGAACGAAATGGTTTTTCATTTGTGGCCTAGGCTAAAGTACGTTTTCCATCTTATTTTTACGTCTGCGAGTAAAGAGGATCAAAAATAAAGCGACGTAATATGGAAATTGTTTTAGTTCGTGGTTTATTGGAAGCGCCTTGAACTGCCTCCTTATAGGGCAGAGATATAAGGCTCATTTCGGTCAATCTTGTATTCAGCCCAGATTTCTTTGCTTTTCCGTTATACTCGAGTAAAAATGAAAGCGGCGCGCCATCCTGGTTTAACGCTAAATCACTAGATGACTAGAACCGCTCCATAGTTTGACTTAATTGAGGGAGTTTGTCACGGCGAACAAGCCGCTCTGGAAACTCCTTTGAACTCGCTATTGTTGTAAATGAGGAACTCAATTTGTTTAGGGGTATTAAGAGGGTAAATACCAAAAAAACTACCAGCTAACTTGGTTACGGCCCTTATTTTTAGAGGCATAGAGAGCCTTATCGGCTCTAGCTAAAATCGAAGCGGTCGTATCGCCCTTTTTGGAGACCGAAAGACCCACGCTAATTGTTAACCTGATACATTTATCGCTATTATGGGAGAGAAAAAATTCAACCGCCTCTATGTTACGGCGAAGTTTTTCAGCCACGTTAATAGCGTCCTTAAGCTCGCTTTCCGGCAAAATTACGATAAACTCGTCGCCTCCGTAACGAAAGATTAAATCGTCGCTCCTAAGGCAATCTTTTATAATCCGACCGAGGTTAGTCAAAATATTGTCACCGGCCTGGTGACCGTAGGTGTTGTTAATCTCTCGAAAAAAATCCAGATCGAAAATCAAAAGACTAAAGGATTTAATCTGGCCTGCCCGATAATTATCTATGGTCAGCCTGATTTGTTCATCGTAGGCTCTTCGATTATAAAGCGAGGTCAAAGGATCTCTTAGGGAAATAGATTTAGCCGTCTCCAGCTCTCTTAAAGTCTGGTGGCTTTGAGTCATAAAACTATCATAGTCGCGTCTGATTAAATCTAGATGTGATTGGAGGGCCTGCTTTTCCTTAATTAAAGTTTCCAAACGCTCGCTATCCATAGAGCTTTTCTTCCTAACAGCCACGAAAAGCCCGTCGATCTTATCGTGTAGAAAAGATATTAAACTTTCGGGGTTGTCGCCCTTAACCGATTGCTCAATTGAGCCGTTGATTTCGTTAAGGCTAACGAAAAACTTGTTGTTATATTCGTTACTGGGGCCGGACAAAAAAGAGATGGATTGATCTATAATTTTAGAAAATTCAGTTTCCTTAAAGACGAAAGCCCGGAATATTGTTAATAAACGGACGTTAATATTACCTATTTGCTGGTTAAAGTTATTAACTACGCTTATAAACTGATCCCCTAAAACTTCTATAGCCCGATCAAAGGAAAAATCATCTTCCACCTGTAAAGAAAGCGCTCTAATTGACTGATGAAGGCAGCTATTTTCCAGCCGCTTTAAGCGCTCAATAAGGACTTTGATGGAGGCGATCTGGCTAGAGTTATCTGGCGTTTCCGAGCTAAGAAAATCATTAATCAAGGCTTCTGACAATGTTTCTTTGCTCTTTTGAGCCCCTAAACTCTCCGGCCCATCATATTTAGTCGAGCCAACCGATAGCTTAGAGACAGCTTCGGCCACACTTTCGGTTAGAGAGACTAAACTAGTCTCGTCCTTACCATCTCCAAGCCCTTTTTCAAAACCCCTTAAAATGTCGACTAGATCGTCGTTTCCGCCGCGCCTCACTAAGATGGCTAACAAAGCCTTAAACAACATCCTCAAAGAATGCTGCAAGTCTATCCTATCAAGTTCCCGAGCCCTAAGCCTACGCTCGACGCTCAAAAATTTAGCCGACAGATCTTTTAGCGCGCCGAGGCTTTCTTCTTTTTCTCGCTTCATAGCTCACACGCCAACCGCTGTTTAGGTTGGCCAAAATATTGGTTTCTAACCGCTCTCCTCACTCTAAGCTTAAAGGCGACTAGACAAAATAACGACTCGGCCTATCTGCCGCTAACTTAAAGATAGCCCCTTTGTCCCTAAAGTAAAGATTAAATAGAAATAAAACCTAACTGCGCTGGATTAGCCCACTAGTTAGCCCCAAAGGACCGTAAAAAAAAAGGATTTAATAGAAAGAGACTTTTTTGATCGACTCTTAAGGGGACAAAGAAATTTTGGGGCCAAAGACAAAAGGGCTAGTTACTTTAACGGCTAAGGCCTCTAGCCCCTTTGGGCCTAGCTTTAGACTAAATTTTTTTTGACTAGCACGGGTAATTTAAAAAATTCCACGCCTTCTTTTTTTAGCATGGTTTCCTCAGCCGTTGACGATAGCCCCCTAATATTTCGCTTAGGGATAGTTCCAAAATGCATCTTAAGGGCTTCGGCGGAAAAATTGGAGCCCACGTCGTCGAATTGAGATTCTAAAACCTTGGTTAGGGCGGCAATTTGACTTACGGCCGCAGCTAATTTATCGTTCTCATTAGCGTTTAAGACCTTCTGGCTTGGCTCTTTGTTTGGCACTTTAGCTTCTTTAGCCGAACGATTTTTGATTAGGCCGAAAGTCGACGGTTTTCTAAAGACTGTATCAAGGCCACACACGGGACAGGTTAAAGACTTGGCGGCCAACTGGTCTTCCAAGTCAGATAGACAATCAAACCAACCTTCGAAATCGTGGCCATTTAGGCAACTTAAATCAAAAATAACCATATAAAAACTCTATAGACTAAAAGCGCTCCCCTATTGAGGGCAACTTGTGACGGGTTACTCCGAACCCGTTTCAAACACCCTTTTTATGATTTATAATAAATCCTTAGTCCAATCTTGTCAAATTCCCTTGTTTTATTTAAAATTTTCTAGATTATTTTTCCCCTTGTTAATTAGTTTTCAACGGTATAAAATTATATAATTAATAATTTTTATTCTATTAATATATTTAAATATTTATTTTTTTTAATAAAAAATATCTATTTATTATATTTTTATTTATGTATTCTTTGGAATTTACCTTTTAGTTCTTTTTAATTTTCTTTTCGCCACTATTTCTTTAACCGTCAGCCTTTGCTCAGTTGACTTTAAAGGCCATTGTGCTAAGATATTTAAATGGAATTTATATGCTTTTTCAACTTTTTTAATTAAATTTGGCCTTGGTCTTTAGGCTATGGATTTAAATAAATTGTAACCCTTCACCAAGTCTTTTTTCCC
>JAITQT010000040.1 GCA_031288745.1 Deltaproteobacteria bacterium | reverse complement strand
CTATCCCGGATAGTTAAGCCTTAAGTCTTTGAGGGGATGAAACCTAGGTTTAGTTAACGGGCGGGTCGAGCTTAAAGGATAGACGGGCGTGGTAACAATTGATCATAGTTGAACATGAGAACTCAATAGCTATCTATTTTTTTTAAGTATTTAGCCTAATTTAAGATAACAAAACCTTAATGCATTTGCAATAGCTATAATTCCTAAAATATTCAACACAATAATTAGTACAGCCATAATGAAAGAAATTTTAAATTCTCGCAAGTGTAAAGATATACTCAAGAATGAAATGTTTTTCCACTTTTGGCTGTATCACCAAAATGAATTTTTTCGAGCTTTTTTAGCCAACCTGTTTTACTCTTGAGCAGGTCGAACGATTTTGAGGCGCTAGAATCTTTGTAATCTAGGTAAACTAGGAAGAGATTAATTAGTATTATTTAAAGCTTAATTTCATAATTTTATTAGTTTATTATTGAGTATATTCTTAAGAGTCGGAGTATAAATATTGTTATTAATTTTAATATAGTATAATAAAAAACTAATCAAGTAAAAACATTGGTATAAACGTTAGTAATATCGATTTAAGGAATAATATTAAGGTTAATCAAGAATTAATAGATATTATTTCTTCCATCTTAAAAATGTCTATCTGTCCAAGGCTGGTGAAGCGTATTGTAGGTGTGTTTTTGTTGGCTTGTGGCCTGCACTTCGCTTCTGCAGCCAGAGTGGCTGTGCCCCGTCTTAGTGAGCTGACCACCTGTAAAATTAAGAAACTTATCGTCGCCTAGAACACGGAAAATGTCTTTGAAATAAAACGTGGCGGAAGAAAGGCCAAACCTGCGGACCTTGAGTTAAAGATCATTGAAGAACTTAATGCTGATCGAAGAGCAAAAAGTCACGTTTATCAGTCCTAAAATTTGTAACAGAGCCTTATTACTAGTTAATTTTTTAGACTATTTTGATTTTAAGAGGTTTTTGCGCTTCGATCAATGCTGAGTATTACACCAGACAAAGTATCGCCGACATGATTTACGAGAAATTTGGTATTAAGGTTTCGCTGTTAACTATGTCGTGGCTTCTAAAAAAAATATAGCTTCAAGCTTTTGAAACTCAGCTCGTCCCGGTAAAGGCAGCTCCTGAGAAGCAGCGCCCATTCTATCAGGAAGTTTTACTTGCGCTAATGGAGACGGTCAAAGTGGCTACCATAGCCTTTTTGTCCGTTAACGGCGCTCATTTTGTTATGGGCTGCGATTATCTTGGCTAAATCTAGTGTTAAACTTGCCAATATATTAATATTTGAGGACATTAAAGATAAAAAAACTTAGATAAGCTTATTAGCGAAAGGTTCAGTTGTTTGATAATTTGGTGCCAATAGGCGGGGCAACATTTACAACCGAAGAGGTCCAAAAATAAAGGTCTAAAACGGAAAATCATTTCATTTTTTAGTATACCTTAAGCTCTATCTCAATATTCTTGACGGCGAAAGAGCGCTTGATAAGGTTAACGAAAATTTTAAAACCAAATTCGTCAAGCCAGGTTTCGGTAATATTACCAGCGTAACTAGAGCGTGATTTCAAAGAGGCTGAGCCATAAAAGAATCAAATACTTAGGCCCTAGCTAGGTAAAATACTGGAATTAGGAAGATTATCCTCAGCGTAGACTTGGGCCTACCCACAAGCAATTGAAGTCTAGCCGCCGGAATCTTGGAAGAGCCAGGCCATAGTTTACCAGGCCTTCGAGGTTAACGACTAGGGATGATTATCTATAGACAGACTAGACTATTTTTCTGGGATAGACCACTTTGAGGTTGAAAGTCGAACTTAAGGCCCGGGAGGCTTATTGAGGCCATTTCCACCTTTTACAACGTTTTTTTTATATAGTTTCAAAAGGATTAAAAGAAAAAAAAGCGCCGGCCATCGGAGCGAGGGTTTTTGTCTAAATCTCTCGACAGATTCTAATATACCCCTATGGTCAAGGCGGTTCCAAAAGAATAAAAGAAAAAAATATAAAAAAAATATATTGACAAAAAAACTCGGTGTGGTAACATGTTTCAAAGTCAAAAGGCTTTTCTATACTATTGGCGGAAAAACGTTAGCTTTTATTATTTTTTTTTTAGCTTTCTCCCTTGCTAGCCCTCGAAGATTTGGTCTGGTTAATGCTCGGCCCAGTTGGAGAGGATGACCGCTTGGGTTTATTTCCGCGACGAATTTCGGGGCCAGACGCTTTTTTTCCTTTTCCCCTTAGCGTTCGGTCATTTTTGCCCCAACTAGTCGGCTCTCCGGGGGTGCCGACGAAATTTTTCCAAAGGCCGCTGCTAGCCCTTAAAATGTTGACCTTAAACAGTTGATATTTTTAGGATGACCGCTTCTGGCTTTTATCCTCTTTAGCGCCGAGCCTGCCTATTTGATTTTATCGCAGTTTTAGGCAGTATCGGAAAATTTTCTTTTCAAAATTTGGGCCTTTGCCCATCTTAGGTAGCCTAGTTGCTAGCCCTCTAAGCACACCGCCGGTTGTCGTATTATCGGTAGGCTGACTGACGAGGAAGACCGCTTCGTTTGAGGCTACGCTAGTTTTTTAGTTTATTAACTCCGATTTGAGTTTCTATTTTTTTCGTTCGGGGTTGCCCTTCGTTTTTTTGCCTTAGGGTTATTAGCCCTACTAAGCTGCCCTTGCTAGCCCTTTAAATCGCTCTTTGGTTTGATTTTTAAGGATGACCGCCTGCGGCTGCTGAGTCTAAGTCGTTTTTTTTCGGTCTTAAGCTACGCTCTTTTTGGTTGGCCGGCGCTATTTTTTAAGAGCCTTGGCCTTGGGGCCGCAATTTAACTTTATTCCCAAAACATTTTCCGCTCCGCACGCCTTTGGCTTTGCTCCTTGGCTTTTTAGCTTTAAGGAGAGGCTGGTTTTTTGTGTGCGGTTTTTGGCGGGGTAGAATTTTTTTGAAAGTTTAATGACCTCTCTACCCTTAGGCGTAAAGCTTGGCTAGCGCCTTAAGAGGCTAGATTGCGCCATAAGGATAGGGTTTTTTCTTCTCTTTGTAGGTTATACGGCCTTTAGTTTAAGGCCCTAAGGCGACGATTTTAGGCTAGATCTAAGATCTGTTTAAAATTTATGTTTAAGGGCCCTAGGTGGATTATTTTGGCCATCCACCTAAAGAGCCAAGGCCTCTGAGACTTAT